>JAYVJC010000015.1:0-26608 GCA_043769645.1 Candidatus Altimarinota bacterium | reverse complement strand
ATCCTGTAGAACTGTAAATCTGTTATGCTGTCAAACTATCTCGCCCAAAGCACACAGTTTATTTTGTGTGCTTTTTTTATGAAAACCATCACCTGCATTGATCTCAATAAGAATACCTATGAAGTGGAACCTTCAGCACTGAGCTGGAGACCTTCTGTTTATGGGATTATCATCCGAGATGATAATATCCTCCTTGTCCCACAGTGGGATGGATATGATCTCCCTGGTGGTGGGATCGAACTCGGGGAAACGATCGAAGAGTGACTTATCCGAGAGATGAAAGAAGAAACAGGACTCGATGGTAAAGTCGATGACCTCGTAGACTGTCAGACAAGTTTTTTTCGTCTCCCAACTCCCGAACCAAAATATATACAATCTATCATGCTTTATTACTCTGTCACCGTCACTTGATGAGAACTCTCGACAGATGGGTTCGATGAAGAGGAGAAACTTTACGCAAAGATAGCCGAGTGGATCCCGCTCTCAGAGATTCGTAATGTTAATTTCAAAAGCTCCGTCGGAATCCTCCCGATACTCGAAAAAGTACTCTGAAAAACCCATCTAACCTAGAAAATCAATGTTCACAGATAAGAAATATCTCATATTTGATCTCGATGGAACCCTCGTAGAGAGTAACCAAAAATCTGAAGCGATCGTTCTCGGGCATCTTTTTAGTATTCCATGAATAAACAGAGAGCTCGCAAAAAGTATATTTGAGTCAACACTCGGAACTCCTCTTCTCAGACAGCTCGAAATCATATGTGAATGACTTCCTCTAGATAAGAAAATCATCTGTAATAAAATATATTCGGATATATTTGAGCTTGATTGTAATTTCTTCCCAGGAGTTCCTCAGAAAATCAGAGAACTTTCAAACATATTTACTCTTTTCCTCACGACGGGGAACTCGACTCCAACCGCTCTCAAGTACCTAAAGAAGTGAGAAATCGAAGATTGCTTCTCTCTCATACTCGGGAGTGAGTCCATCCTTAAATGATCAGAACACTTAGAATCGTTTCGAAACTCCTCCCGTGATCCTTATTTTTATGAGCACTCTGTTTATATATGAGATGGTGAAAGCGACCGACGATTTGCTCTGGAGAAAGGGATAGACTTTATCCATATAGGAACAGAGTGAAAAGATCAATATGAATTATCCTCAGTATCACTTATTGATACCAAGGCCCTCATCAAAGATTAAGCCCTTATCATACCTAACGAATAATAACCAACCATAAACTATGAAAAAAATACTAATCTTTGCATCGAGTATCAACGGATATATTGCTGAATCCGATGACTCTACTCAGTGGTCACCTGATGAATGGACCGCCTATATCGCAGATAGCAAACGGGTCTGAAATATGATCATGGGAAGAAAAACCTATGAGATTATGATGAAAGATGGTGGTATAGAGCTTCTCGGACTCAGAAATCTCATCATCATATCGAGTCACGAGCTCGAGATCCCCTACCAAGTATCCCCATCTCCAGAAGATGCCATCGAGTATCTGGAGTCTCTCTGAGAACAAGAAGTGATTATCTGCGGTGGTTATAGTATCGCCACCTATCTCCTCGATGAGTGACTCCTCGATGAGATCATCCTAGATATCGATCCCATGATTATCTCTGAGGGCGTTCCTCTCTTCTGAAAACTCACTCATATTCCGAAACTCAAACTCATAGAAATGAAACAGCTCTGAGAAAACGCGGCGAGGTTACATTACCAGATTATATAATTTTTATTACTATTACTCTTAGATCTAACTTTTCACTTTTAACTTTAAACTATTCACTCATATATGTTCCCCTCTATATCACCAAAACAATCTTTTCCCGCTCTCGAATCTGAGATTCTCGCTTTCTGGAAAGCCAATAATACCTTCCAGAAGTCGATAGATTCTCGTCCCGAGGATAATCCCTACCGATTCTACGATGGTCCTCCATTTATCACTGGGACTCCGCATTATGGAAGTCTTCTTTCGTCGATCGTGAAAGACGTAGTGGGACGGTATTGGACAATGCGTGGGAAACGTGTTGATCGCATATGGGGTTGGGATTGTCATGGTCTGCCGATCGAAGAAAAAGTCCAGAAGAAACTCGGACTCAAGTCGAATAAAGAAATCGAAGAACGTGGCGTCAAAGAATTCATCGATGGTTGCTATGAATATACGCAGTCAACTTCTGCGGAGTGGGACTGGTATATAGAGAAAATCGGACGTTGGGTCGATATGGATCATGCCTACCGTACGATGGATCAGGACTACATGGAGAGTGTGATGTGGGTATTCTCACAATTATGGAATAAATGACTCATCTACGAAGGGAAGCGTGTATCACTCTACTCATGGAAACTCGGAACACCGATTTCGAACTTCGAAGTCGCGATGGATGACACCTATCAGGAGGTCAATGATCCTGCGATTACGGTGAAGTTCAAGCCAGAAACAAGAAAAGCAACGGCAGTAATCGTAGAAAATAAAAAATGAGAAATTCTTCTGGGTCTACATAAAAAATGATACTGGATGCTTCCAGGTGGAAAAGCCGAAGGAGATGAGACATTCGAACAATGTGCTACACGAGAACTCCTAGAAGAGACTTGAATCGAGTATGAAATCACAGAAAGTGATATCACGAGTTTCGAGCACTATGATATCATAGGAGGAAAAATATATGATAATCGTCGCTATAGGATCCAGCTTTCCGATCCAAATTTTGTTATAGGAGAGCCAGAAAAATTTAGTGAGTGGAAGTTCTTCTCAAAAGATTCTCTTCCAGAAAATATGTTTGAACCATCTCGTCACTCATTCGAAAATGTCGTAAACTGAGTCTCTCAAAAAAATAATCCTCTCTCTATCCTCGCTTGGACGACTACTCCCTGGACTATACCAGCAAATATGGCACTCGCAGTAAGAAATGATATTGATTATGTATTGGTATCTCAGACTCCTCCACTTATAAGGGAGGCAGGGAGGGGTACCGATTCCCCTCTTGAGGGGTCTGCGAAGCAGGGGGTGGACGTCTCTGAATCATTCATCGTCGCAAAAAATCGTGCTGAATCCGTCTTCAAGTGAAAAGGGGAGTATACTATCATCCGTGAATTCAAATGATCTGAACTTGTCGGACTCGGATATATCCCACCGTTTCCAGAGTATTATTATGATAAATTTCGTGATGGCTCATTGGATCCAATCCCCCTGATAGGGGGGGCACAGGGGGGTATCGTCTCTGAAACAACCCCCGCTGTCAGCGGGGTTAAAAACCCAAATCACAAGATTTACCACGCTGACTTTATCACTGATACCGACGGTACGGGTATCGGGCATGAAGCACCAGAGTTCGGTGATGTCGACTTTCAGCTCGCGAAAAAAGAGTGAATTTTCATATCGGAAGCGATGGATGAAGCAGGGAAGTATACCTCACAGATTTTCGACTACGAAGGAACTCACTATCTTAATCTCGAAGAACCAGAGAAATGAGCGAATCGGATCAATATAGAGCGCATGAAGGAGAATAATACTCTCTTCAAGCTCGAGAACATCACGCACCGTGTCCCATTTTGTCCTCGCTCTGGGACTCCTCTCATGCAGAAGGCACAGGCTTCATGGTTCATCGATATCCAGTCTCAGAAAGACAAACTTCTCAAGGCAAATGAACAGATTAACTGGTTTCCTGAACACTTAAAGTTTGGAAGATTCGCGAAAGGAATAGAATCCGCACCAGACTGGTGTATCTCTCGTACTCGATACTGGGGAGCTCCGATGCCTGTCTGGCAGAATCAGGATGGATCTGAGCGCGTCGTCGTCTCTTCTCGAGAGGAAATTTTCGAGATGAATAAGACGTATGGACAACTGACGAAACTGATCATCACACGTCACGCTGAAAGTGTCGCGAATGTCGAGAATCATTTCGATGATATCGGGATATCTCCGCTCTCAGAGAATGGGAAAATACAAGCAGAAAAATTAATGCAAGAGCTTAAGAATCAACGAGTAGATATTATTATTACCTCTCCATTTCTTCGTGCGATAGAGACAGCGGAGCCACTCGCAAAGAAGCTCTGAGTAGAAATCATTACAGATGATCGACTTATAGAAGCACAACATGGGAAGCTTGCAAATGTAGAAGAATGAATCGATACGAAATCAGCAAGAAAAAGATTATTTAGAGAACATCAGTATCAATTCTGAGATACATGAGAGTCGTATGATCATATTTATACCAGGATGAAAGATTTTGTTGAAGATATTTGCATAAAATATCCATGAAAAACGGTTTTTATCGTCACTCATGGAATTCCGACAAAGGTTATTACAGAATTGCTGAATGATGGAAAAGCACCAGAGAAATCACATAACGCCCAAACTCGAACATTCATCCTGGATGTAGCGAACAAGAATCTTCTCAATCTCCACAAGCCCTATATTGACTCCATCAAACTCCAATCTCCGAAAACTGGTGAGGAACTTTTTCGTATTCCTGAAGTCCTCGATGTCTGGATGGACTCAGGAAGTATGCCGTATGCTCAAATGCACTATCCATTTGCCAATAAAGAAGCTATGGAAGCGAGCTTCCCCGCTGACTTCATCGCGGAATATGTCGGGCAAGTACGAGCCTGGTTCTATGTGATGCATGTCCTCGGGGTCCTTCTCAATCCCAACAAGAAACCAATTCCAACTCCGAGCTTTACCAATGTTATAACGACGGGTGTGATCAATGGAAATGATGGACGGAAAATGTCGAAATCGTTCGGCAACTATCCAGATCCTCGACTCACGATCGAGAAATATGGGTCAGATCCTATTCGCTTCTATATGCTCAATAGTCCACTCCTCTCATGAGGTGATATGGATTTCAAGGAGGAACAGATTATCGAGACGGTGAAGGGAGTGATGCTACCAATCTGGAATACATATTCGTTTTTCACAACCTATGCCAATATCGATGGCTGGAAAAAAGATGAAACGGAGGTCTGGTTCACACGACACGCCGAGAGTACATCAAATGTAGCAGGGATGATGAGTGATGGAACAGACAATCCTGAACTCACTGAAAAATGAAAACAACAGGCATATAATGCAGGTAAAACTCTGAGAGAACAAGGAAAAAATTTCGATATCATCATCCATACTGGACTCACACGTACGATTGAAACTGCAAGAATTATCTGAGATGTTATCGGTTTTACTGGTGAATATATCTCAGATGACTGATTCATAGAGCAATATGCCTGAGAATATGCAGGAAAAACTCTGGAAGAAATAGCAAAAATATGAGGAATTCCCTCGGCAGAAAAAGAAAACCATGATGCTATTCGACGGATATATAAAAATAATCAAAAAGAAAATATTGAGCAATTCGAATCTCGTATTTTGGATACATTTGAGAAGGTATTAGCAAAGTATAAAGGAAAAAGGATTCTTGTTGTTTGACATTCTGGCACCAGTAGACCTATACAGGCAAAATATTTTGGCAAGTGATCTGAAAAAGCACATTTTGGATCTAGTATAATTCATGCCGAGCCATTTCGTCTCATGACGACTCCAATCATCAATCCTCTCGATCGTTGGATCCTATCGAAACTCCAGGTCCTCACGGGTCAAGTGCACGATGCGATGGACGGATACGATATCACTCGTGCCTGTCGAGCGATTGTCGACTATATGGATGAACTCACGAACTGGTACGTCCGACTTTCCCGTCGTCGTTTCTGGGAGTCGGGGATGACGCCGGATAAGACAAGTGCCTATGAGACTCTCTATACGGTCCTCCTCGAACTCTCAAAACTTCTCGCACCGTATATGCCGTTTCTTGCCGAAAGCATCTATAAGGGACTCACGGATGGAAGCCCTCTTTGAAAAGAAGGTGCCGAGTGAAGCGAGGTAAGTGATTTTATCACTAGAAAAACAGGGGAAAATCCTCAGTCACTTCATGACAGCTCCTTTACAAAGGAGCCTACAGAAAACTCTGTCCACCTAGAGTATATCACCCGTCCATCTCGTCACCTTATCGATAATGAGCTCAATCGTGATATGGAAAAGTGTGAACGTATCGTCTCGCTCGGCCTTGGCCTGAGAAGTCGTAAGAATATTCGCGTTCGTCAGCCACTTCAGTCAGTGACGATTACTGAGCCACTTGATGTCTACTATCAGTCTATTATCAAGGATGAGCTCAATGTAAAAGAAGTACAGTTTGAGAATCCAGAAAAACTCGCCAAGAAAATCTGTAAACCCGATGCTCGAAAGATCGGTCCACGATTGGGGAAAGAAGTGCAGACGATTATCACCGCGGCAAAAAATGGCGATTTTCAAGAACTTTCTGAGGGAAGAATCCAGGTCTGAAGTTTTATACTTGAACCCGGAGAATATACACTTGAGTATCTGCCCCTTGAAGGTATCGGTGATGTCGAAGGAGGATATGGGATGGTCGTCGCCCTCGATACAGAGATTTCCGAGACTCTGAAGTTCGAAGGATATGCTCGTGATCTCATCCGTGCGGTCCAAGAAATGCGAAAAGATGCTGATTATGCCATCACGGATCGTATCGAAATCAGCATCAAAACTTGTAATAGAGAGGAAATGAGTACTATGTGAAGCGAAACGGGAATGCTATGAACGAATTCTAGTAGCATTATCTCTAGAATTCTTTCGAATTGGACCTCCTATATCGAGGGGGAAACCCTCTCTCAAATACGAGAAAATATCATAGGACCCGACAGAGAGAAATCAGTTTCTATCGAAGAGGTCTGAGAAGTTACTATTGCTCTCAAGCGATAAGCCTTAGCCATACATTTTCCCATACTTCAAATCTCTATTCCATCTTCAAAAATACACAATGGCAATTATTTTCTTTTTCCTTTGGGTTTTTACCACCGTTCTCTTTTCCTGGGCATACTCCATTGCATTATTACTCACGGTACTCTTTCCCTTTTTCGAGATACATTCGACTTTTCTCTATTCACTTTTTTTTATAGGGCCGGTTATTTTTATGATTGGGATTCTTGGATGCAATTTACGTCCGAATCAATATTTTACTCTCCTTTACAAAATAGGAGCCTACGCTATCGGGGTCAATGCATCGGTTGGAGTACTTTGATTTCTTACCCTGATGTTAGTATACTTAACGCATACGGAGTTGGCCAGTATATGGTATATGATAGTTTTTGTTCTCGTGGCGATCGCACTCAACATTTGGGGCACTTATAGCAGTTTTCGATCCGTTATTACTACATATAAAGTACCTATACGGAAAAAACATACATGGCATAAGAAAAAGATTATTATGATCGGAGATACACACTATGGGAATATCTACGGTGCGAAAGAGGCAAGAGAGCTCGTTGCTACTATCAATACATTGGGCTGAGACATCCTTATAATACCAGGAGATTTTTTCGATGGTCCAAAAATCGATTTTGCGGCAATAGCCAATGAGTTTCTCCATATCAATACTACCCATGGTATCCTTTTTGCGAATGGGAATCATGAAGAATACCGAAATAGGGAGGCTATGCTCCTAGCTCTTGAAAAAGCCAATATCCGTATCCTAAATAATAAAAAAATGACTATTGAAGGCATGGTATTTGCCGGAGTCACTTACCATACTACGGAGTCACAGGAAGGACTAAAAAATACTCTCGACACTCTCACGCTTGTCCAAGAGGATCCGATTATCCTCCTCAAACATAAGCCAACACTTTATACTACTCTCAAAGAATATCCTGTGGATCTCGTTGTTTCCGGTCATACGCATCATGGTCAAATGTGGCCATTTTCTCTCATTACCAGGTCTCTTTACGGGAGATTTTCTTATGGTATGACAAGACTCGGAATGCTGACCGCAATTACCACTAGTGGGGTCGGAACCTGGGGTCCACCGCAACGAATTGGGACAAGAAGTGAGATTGTAGTTATTGAGATTGTATAATGATTTCAATTCATTATGATTTCTTTCATCCTGACGAAGGAAGAATCCAAAGTGCCAGAAAGCTGGAATCTTCATACCTCAGAATGACGAAGTATTTATTTTATTTAATTTAGTATAACTATAAACTTTGACCGTAAGATATGAAGAATTTTTATGAATATATACAGATTTTCATGTGCCTACTTCTCAGTCATTTTGGATAAAAACAAGGAATTACTTGTATTCATAGAGGAATGTATATAATTAGTTTATATTTTAAACTAATCTATGAACAAACTCCCTATTGTTTTCATAGGTCACGGAAGTCCGATGAACGCCATAGAAGAAAATATCTTCACCAAAACCTGGAAAGACATAGGGGAGCACCTCCCCCGACCGAGGGCCGTCCTGATGCTCTCTGCCCACTGGATTACTGAGTGAGAGACTCATATCAATATAAGTGAAACGCCAGAGATGATCTACGATATGTATGGATTTCCAGATGAGCTCTACCGGCTCAAATACCCAGCACCTGGGTCCCAAAATATAGCTCAAGAAGTAAGAGAGCTTCTTTGAGAAGAATTTCCTTTTCAAGAAGATAGCGAACATGGACTCGATCATGGCGCTTGGTCAATCCTCATCCATCTCTTTCCAGAATCCGATATTCCAGTAATACAAATAAGTCTCGACTATACGAAGTCAATGATCTGGCACTTCGATTTCGGAAAGAAACTCGCCGGTCTGAGAGAGCAGTGAATCCTCATCATCGGAAGTGGAAATATCGTACATAACCTCCGGATGATTGACTGGACTGGGAAAAATACATATAGTTGGGCTCGAAAATTCGACAGAAGAGTAGCACAGTGAATTACGTCAAAAGCGTATGATGATATCCTAGAGTTCGAGTCCTGGGGAGAGATAGCTCGACTCGCTCAGCCATCCTATGATCATCTCCTCCCACTTATTCCTCTCCTCGGAACTCTTGATAGTAGTGATAGTGTAGAATTTTTTACAGAAGAAATCGTGATGGGAAATCTTTCGATGCGAAGTATGGTGTGGAGATAATAAAAGTCTAGAAATAATAAACTCCCTTCCGGGAGTTTATTTTAATGAAAGAATCGTATCTTATCTGCGCTCGGATGCGTTTTGAGTTTTTCGAGGGTTTTGGCTTCGATCTGACGGACACGTTCACGTGTAACACCGAATTCTTTCCCAACTTCTTCAAGTGTGTGCATATCTCCTCCATCAAGACCGAATCGCATGACGATGATTTTCTTCTCACGAGGGGTGAGGAAATTGAGCATTTCATAGAGATTTTCCTTCAATATAGAGAGATTGGTAGCTTTCTCGGGAGTCAGGTACTTATCATCTTCGACGAAATCCCCGAGGGTCGTATCTTCTTCTCCGCCAACCGGAGAATCAAGCGAGAGAATATCCTGAGAAATACGCATAATTTGTCGTACCTTGCGCACATCCATCTCGAGTTCCAATGCAAGTTCTTCCATAAGCGGCTCACGAGCGAGTTCTTGCGTAAGACGTCGATAGGTATGGTTGAACTTATTGATCGTCTCGACCATATGTACTGGGACTCGGATCGTACGAGCCTGATCAGCAATCGCTCGAGTGACTCACTGTCGAATCCACCAGGTTGCATAGGTTGAAAATTTGAATCCTCTATCTGGGTCAAACTTATCTACTGCACGAAAGAGACCAACATTTCCCTCCTGAACGAGATCGAGAAGTCCAAGGCCACGACCCATGTATTTCTTCGCGATCGAGACAACGAGTCGAAGATTCGCTTCCGCGAGACGCTTTCGAGCTTCCTGGTCTCACTTCTGGATGAGGTGTCCGAGACGTACTTCTTCTTCGGCATCGATAAGAGAGAATCTTCCGATCTCATTGAGGTACATTCGGATGCTATCATCTGATATTTCTGAGAGATCGATCTCGTTCTTCACTTTTCCAGCATCAGCAAAAACTTCTTCTTGATCGAGTGAGTCGACGAGTTCAATTCCGAGTTTCGAAATACGAGAAAAAACCTCATCCATGAGTTCGATATCATCTCCTGGTGGCAGGGAAGTCATCACCTCATCATAGACGAGCTTTCCGAGTGATTTTCCCTTCTTGAGAAGGAGCTGGAGTGGCTCAGAAAACCCTTCGAGAAACTCTTGTGGAACAGTCACATCGATAAATTTTTTGATTTCTTTTTTTCGTCGTCCATCCGTAAAGTAATCCTTTGGACTCTTATAATTATCTTTCTTTGGTGTTTCTCCATCGAATTCATCTTCATCATCAAGATCAGAGTCAAGTTCAAAATCCTCATCTTTATCGATCGGAAAAAGGATATCATCCCCATCTCCCTCTTCATCATCAATATCATGCTTCGAGACTGGTTTCGTCATCCCTTTAAGTGGTTTTTCTTTGAGATCAGGTAGGACGATACTTGCACTATCAATCTGAGAAAGATCTATTTCTTCCACTTGAGAATCATCAGTATATTTTTTCTTGGTCATAGAAATTGTTTTAGTAAATGTGCCGTATGTAGAGAGTAATATTCTAGGTGGAGAATTTTTTTAACTACTCTTTCATAATATTCGATGGAAGTCCAAGAGATCGTGCTTGTTGCATCAATGTCTGATATACTTCGAGGTACTCGCCAGAGTGTGGATCAAGAGAAAGGAGCATACGATCTCTTTCTTGCAAGAAAAGTATCTTATGAAGTGAGCGAAGCATATCGAGAAATGTTTGTTCTGAGAGACTCGGAGAAAGATGAGCTACTTCTTCTTCTACGATGAGCTCAGCGAGACGTTTTTTCTCGACTATATCCTCATCTCAAACTCTACGAGATAGGACTGTAGAGAGCAAATCAAAATCTCTCGCTTTCGAGAGTTCATCAAGAGTATATCGAAAATGTGTAGAAAACAAATCAAAAAAATTAAAATGCTCGAGATAGATTGCCATTTTGTCAAATATAGAAATTTCCAGAGGAATATTCTTACTCTCCGTTTCTGATTCATATTTTTGAAGCAAGTATGTCGGAATGGGCTTATTTCGTTGTGTTTTTTTATACTGGTTGAACTCTTGATAGATAGCATCGAGGGATATAGCAAGGCGGAATGAAAGCTCACGGAAGTACTGATCAAGCATACTGATAGAAGATATCTTGATATGAAATGCGAAACACTCTTCCAGCAGTTGTTTTTTCCCGATAGGGGAGTGCATATCGAACTTTCGATTGCCCTCATCGATGATATACGTATTTGGGGAAATAGCCGAGAGGAGGAGATCCTGAAAAACTCCTCAACTCCCTATGAACTCATCTGGATCCTTTCCATTCGGAATCGAGACGATTTTGACATCGATATCTTCATTGAGAATCAGAGGAAAAGAGCTCATCGTCGCCTTCACTCCTGCATTATCACTATCAAGACAAAAATACACCTCTTTCACAAATCGTTTCAGAATCTTGATATGCCGCTCAGTGAGAGCTGTACCACTAATCCCAACGGCAAATGAAATTCACGCCTGATGGAGGGTGATCGTATCCATCTGTCATTCGACGATGATGATCTTACCATGACGAGCCACTTCTGGCTTCGCGAGGTGGAATCCATAGAGGATCGAGCTCTTATCGAAGATGTTCGATGCTGGAGAATTGAGGTACTTCGGAAGTCCATCATCAAGCACTCTGGCGGTGAAACCAACCACATGACCACGATCATTGGCAATCGGGAATACAATCCGCCCGAAAAATTTATCCCGACTCGAGGAGAGAAATATTCCACTTTCGATCAGGAAGGTATCGGAGAAGTTCGCTTCCTTCATAGCGTACCACATATCTCGAGGATTATTCGAATATCCGAGTTCAAACTTTGTAATCGTTTCCAAAGAAATATTTCTTTCAAGAAGGTACTCGAGGGCTTTTTTATTCTCCGTTTCAAAGAGCGCTTGATGATACCATACCGCTGCTTTCTTATAGAGAGAATAGATATCTTCCTGGGCTTCTCATTTTTCCCCCCGAAAGCTCGTCTTGAATTCAACCCCAGCTTCTTTTGCCAGAATCTGAACTGCCTCTCGAAACTCTATATGCTCGATTTCCATGAGGAACTTGATCGGTCATCCTCATCGATGACTTGAGAAGCAGTAGGCAATATTTTTGGCTGGAGACACGACAAAAGAAGGGGTTTTTTCCTGCACAAAAGGGGAGAGTCACTTGTAGTTCATCCCGGCTTTTTTAAGTGGAACATATCGTGATACTAGATCCACGATATTGATTTTTGCTTCTATTTCTTGCGAAAGGGACATGTCGAGTGAAAGTTACAAGTTGAAAGTGAGAAGTTGGATATAGTATAAGAGACTGCGCTCTACTGATCCGGCTATCTCTTCTCTCTTGATTCTGGAAAATGAATTCTATTTTAGAATAGTTAACTCTAAGAAAATTTTTATCCATATTTTCAATTTATTTTAGAGAAATAAATCGCAAAGGCAATCTAATATTTCTCACGATTGAGATATTCATTTTGATCCTTCAAGTGTAGAAAAGCTGTACAAAAATATTTTCTGCTTTCCATAAATCATAATACGGTTCTACAAATCCCTATCTATCTACTTTTGTATAACAAATTCGATGTTATCGAGATTATTGGAAACACGACGCATCCAAAAAGGGGAAAATTTGATAGTCACATCTCGTACGTATCCAGTATTCATGATACGTGCCTTTGCGGTATCACGATCGAGTCCAGCTATGAGTACTTTCATCTGTCTTGTAAGCTCATTAGCAGGGTTTTCGAAGTCATAGGTGATAGTAGCGTCCATCTCCATAGTTGCCTTTATGGAAAGATCTCCTTCACTCCGTGAGATAATATTGGATATTCGAAGTGAGTTTTCATGCACTGCTACTTCTTTGTCCGTACCTGAGAGAAGTCATTCGTGGAAGAGTTGTTTCAGATAGGCAACGGTTGATTTCTTATCATAGAAGAGTGCTGATGTGGAAACGGTCATCCTGAGTTCAACTTCATCAGCAAAAACACCAGTCTTTAGCCCTCCGAGAAGCTCAACATCTCCTTCTTGGAAGGAAACAGAATCTCCCATCAGAAGCTCATAATCTTCATTTTTACTTTTATTTTGATCAGAAATATATTTAACAAGGGCTTCAGTTGCAAGTTTCTTTGTTTGCTCTCGAATAAGATTTTTAAAACGAGCAAGTTCTTCATCAATCAGAACATGAATAAGAGGATTTTGTCATCCTGAAAAACTCCCTTTCGAGCGTGCATATACTCGATCTCTATTGAACTTAAGACCCGGTATGGTCATCGTCACACCATCGGGAATATTTCCACGATCTCATATAGAAACTCCGAATATATCCACTGTATCAGCAACTACAGAAACCTCGATGCTTCCTATTTCTGTTACTCCATTGATAGTTTTTGATTTTGGAACTTTGATCCATCCTTCAGACCGAAATACGAGACCATCATCGGTCGTAAATCGAGTATTGGGTTTCAAGTCTTGATCTTGGGTGAGCTCATTGTAGATGACAATGATTCCCTTTGCATTGGAAATAGAATTCGGATCGATTGCTGTGACATTAAATTTCATCGAATGCTCGAATGAGATACTCTCACGTCTCGTATCTATTTTATTCTTTGGTGTGAGGATAGAAGCTCCAGTTGAAGCGGAGAAAATAATATTTGAACTCACTGGACGTATACTCATCTGTGGTTCTATATAAACCAAGGTTTTTGAGATGGCAAAATAGAAAATAAATAGGAGGAGGGAAACAGACATAATCAGTCCGAAAATAATCAAGAAAAAGCTTCCGCGTTGCCCTGAAATTTTTATATATTTTCGTCACTTTCGATGTCGTTCCACATAGAAAATAAGAAACTGCCAGACGCGCTTCATTTCATACTTGATATATTCGAGTGCTGTAAAATTATGTCTGAGAATATGTTTTTTTGAAAACTCTTTTTCAAACTCTGATCTGGTTCACTCGGTTATAATCTCCATCCCATATCATTCGAAGGGTGATGTTTCGGTTCCAGAAGGAAGTATACAAATAATATGTTCCTTTCCATGTCGTTTCCTAAGGACTGAAAAAAAGTCATGACTCATACGGAAAGAAGCATCACTGAGGTCAATAGTAATAGTTCCTCTGGAAGTCTCTTTTATAATCTCTTCTTCTAGAAACTGAAGAGTCCCGAGCATTCATATATCACGATTGATTTTAATTTTGAGATTATTCATACTGGTAGAGAATATATCGAAGGATCCGAATAAACGGATCTTTCTTGGTGAGAAGGAGATCTTGTGCAATAATCGAAAGTCCGTAGTTGAGTGGAGCGAGAGATCGAGAGGTTGATTTTTCTGCTACAATACTTCAGAGTATATGCCAAACTCCATCGAATGCACATTTTTCTTTACACATTGTTTTGAAAAAATCCGGTACTTCTTTTTCTGAAAAACAGGCTCCATTTACCACTATATATTGTGCGGGACCTATTTTACTTTGCTTTTCTATGAAAACGGAAAGGAGATCCATAACATAAAGAAAAAAATTATTGAAGTCATGAGAGAGCCCATCTGTTCCTTCTCTCGTAGTCTCAGAGTGGTGAACAAAATCTATCATTCGTTTCTCGAGTTCGAGGAAAGTATACTGTGGATATCGAGAAGAGAGTTCACCATAGAGAGTAGAAAAACCGAAGTGATGCGTCTCAAATGCTTCAATCTCATTTCTAGAAGACTGGAGAAAGGTGACATAGCTATGACCGATATCTATAAAAATAACCTGAGCATCAGAGTAGTCAGTATTTTCAATAACACGTGGATATACAAGTGGCATCGGAATAATGGATATGGTTTTTTTATCTAGACTTGCCACTATAGACCGCATGATATTAAATTCTGCTGCCGGTAAAAAAATATTACATATAGTTAGTTTTACGGTCTTCCCCGTAAATCCTATCGGATTATTGACCTTCCTCCCGTCGATAAATACCGAACTCAAAATACTCGATATAAGTCTCATATCATAACTCGACTTTCCGTATTTTCCCTCCATCTTTTCCTGAATCGTTTGGAAAGATTGCTTTTCTATCTTCTTGATCATAGTATCTATCTCCTCCATAGTAAGCGTAGAGGTAGCATCAGCACGTATGTACTGAGAGGTGATAATATCAAACTCATAATATTCCGAAGAGAATCCTACAATAATATCTTCAATCGTATTTTGTAAAGATTTCGTTGACACACGTATAGCTTGCCCTATAGAGGAAGCTACTCAATGCATATCGACAATACCTCATTCGAGGTAGTTCTGACGCCCCTGACGAACCATACCATATCAAAGTTCTTGACAAATTCCATCATCCTCGATTTTATAGGCAGTGGATCTTACTCGGTATGATCAAACATCAATCGCAAGAAAAGTATTGTAATCGTGGATATGAGATAAACGAAACCTCATGGAGAGAATATATTGACAAAGAATATTTCCCGAGTCTATAGGTTTTTAGGGAAATGTAAAACCAAAAGGTACAAAAAAATGGGAAAGTCATTGCATAAATATCAAATAATTGCATAAGAAAATGAATTATGTTACCATACTCGTATGTACTACAAGTATTCTCGAATCTCCCATCTTTGGTATCTTCTATTTCTCGCATCTATTCTTTGTGCAGGGATTATATTGTATCACTATAGTCTGGAATATATCGAAATAGGTCCACAACTTCGCTATCACATAGATCGTATCTATCTTGCATTCCGCTACCTGATAACTGCGATATTCCTCAGTAGTGTCGTAAGTATGTTCTTTCAGGAATTACGTGAGTATTCCAGAGGTGGGCATATGCTGATAGGAAAATTTATCCCCCTTCTCAAATTCCTAAGTATCAGTTTTGTATGGATTTCTATGATTCTTATGGTCCTCCATGAGATGAATATAGACTCAACCAATATTCTTACAGGGGCAGGAATAAGTGGTGCTATCTTTGCCCTTGCGAGTAAAGATATTTTATCGAACCTTCTCTGAAGCCTTACGATTATCATGAGTCGAATGTTTGATATCGGAGATCGCATCGCGATTCCTCAGAGAAGCCCTCGGATTGAGTGAGTTATTGAAGAAATCACACTCAACTATACCAAGATTATGGGTTATGATGGAAATGTTGCTTATATCCCCAATCGAACTATTACGAATGAGACGATAGAAAATATGACGAAGAACCGCTACCATCTCTATACTTTCAAACTTCCATTTCGAAGAAGTGAGAAGAAGTGATTTATTCAGACTGCCATAAAGGAAATCCAAGAAAAAATAGAAAGCTATGCGCCTATAGATGTCGAAATTAAGGCTACCGATCCAAATGTTCAGGACTACATCTATCAGATTGAAGTTAAACTCCCAGAAGAAGATAAAGAATTCGAGGAAGGAATGAGGATTTTTCTCTACCAATATATCTATAGAGGCGATAGAGAGTGAGAGGATATCAAAACTTAGAGGTTCTGGGAATATCCCTGCCTGCCCGGAAGGGTTCGCTTGCAAAAATAAAAATCCAGATATACTCTTCCTTGATTTTTTCTTTGTATGAACTCCAATCTTATATTTATCCTTTGAGGATTTGTCATCTCGAGCGTGATTACCTTTGTTTTAATTCCTGGTTTCATAGAACTCCTCGAGCGGTACAATTTCTGAAAAAAAATCAGAGAGGAAGCATTATCGGGAAAAGCTACCGAATTTACAAAGCTCCATAGCACAAAAGCGGGAACCCCGACTATGGGAGGATTTATTATCTTATTTGTGGTCTTTCTCCTCGTGAGTCTGTCTATTATGGCTCATTTACTCGGATGGAAAATCGATGGTATCATCAGTCTTTCATTGAAGTACTCACTTTGGAATCGGGAAGAAACCTACCTTCCCCTCTTTACGCTCTTCACGGTGGGCGCGATAGGTTGTATCGATGATTATCTCAATATCCGAGAAATCTGAAGAACTAAAGGACTATCCGCTCGTGTAAAAATGGCGCTCCTTCTTCTCTTTGCTACTATGGGCGCGTGGTGGTTCTACTCAAAACTTGGGTATCATACAATGAATATCCCATTTTTTGGTGATATAGGACTCTCTATCATCTATATACCGCTCTTTATCCTCATAGTAGTAAGTATGGCAAATAGTGTGAATATCACGGATGGCCTTGATGGACTTGCCGGTTGACTCCTTCTTTTTAATTATACCGTCTACGCTTTCATCTGTTATAATAAAGATCTTTATATTCTCTCAGCGCTTTGTATGATCATATCAGGATCCCTCATCGCTTTTCTCTGGTTCAATGTAAAACCCGCAAAATTCTACATGGGAGATCTTGGATCTCTTTCTCTCGGTGCTACCCTTGCGATTATAGCGATGATGACCGATACCCTCGTGATCCTTCTCGTTACCGGAAGTCTTTTTATTCTGGAAACGATATCTGTGATCGTTCAGATGGCAAGTAAGAAGCTCCGAAATGGGAAAAAAATATTTCGTATTGCACCATTTCACCACCATCTGGAAGCCATAGGATGGAAGGAAGAAACCATAGTCCAAAGGTTTTGGCTTATTGGAATTGTACTTTCATTTATCTGACTTATCCTTTCTGCATCTGCTCAATTATAAGGTTGAATCAATTTTGTATTCGAAAGAATCTTAGATTTTGGCTCTGTTATGCTGATTTGGCTCTACAGAGCCAAAAAAGATAGTAGTCACTTTTTGGCTTCGCAACGCGTAAATATATTCTCTTGACAGAGTCTTTTCTCTCTAAAAAAGGATTTTATAGAAAAAATGTTTGCAATTATTTCTAAGGCTCTTATAATGCCCTTGTCCTTTATTTCTTAACTTTTCCCTTTATGAAAAAGCAGGACTTTATTAAATCAGTTGCCGCTAAGGCTGGTCTTTCTCAAGATGCAGTTTCTAAAGCGCTTACTTCTATGATCGAAGTGATTACTAAGAGCCTTAAAAAAGGTGAAGAAGTAAATGTAACAGGATTTGGTGCTTGGAAAGTGTCACACCGAGCTGCTCGAAATGGTGTTAACCCTAAAACTGGGGCTAAGATCAAGATTCCTGCTATGAAGACTCCTGTCTTCCGTGCTGGTAAAACGCTCAAGGAAGCTGTAAGATAGTCTATACAACAAGAAAAATCCCGAATTCGGGATTTTTTTGTTTTTTTAATAGAACTATGATATACTCGTATGGAGTAATTCTCTTCATGATAACACTGGATATCAATCATCTAGACTATAAAACGGCACTAGGGTTATTTACTTGAGCCATACAGGACTATACCCTGATCGATTGTACTATTCTTTTCGGTACAGATCACGCACAATCAAAAATAATCCGGGATATGATTGGAACTATTTTTACTAAAAATAGTATCCATGCCCCCTGGAGGGGAAGATTTGTACTTGTGGCAGATGAGCTTATCAATAATGCTATAGAGCATGGGAGTCGCCCCTGAGATATTGATACCTGTACCATATCGTCACGAATACTGAAAGATGGTTCTTTTTATATTTCACTCGAAGTACACGATACAGGAAATGGCATATATGGAACAGACGTAGGCCGTATGAATGAAATCAAGGAAAAAAATACTTCATTAGGAAATACTTATATGTGAAAACGTGGAAGGGGATTATTTCATATTACAGAAAAGCTTGTAGATTCACTTTCATTTCGATCGAGCCCCCATGGATGACTCGCGGTAAAAATAGAAAAAACTATTCGTGTATAATTTTATCACTTAGATAAATCAATAAGCACTTAAATTACTATATATTTAGTATACATACTATTTATAGTATTCGCTTTAGTTACTATTTGCACTAATAAAAAATTATACTTTCGCTATAGAAGTGTACTCTTTTCCATATTTTTGTAGTATTTTTATGCATTTTTTTGCAATATAGGAATACATAAAAAGGATTGCTTACGACCGTGAGTTCTATATAATCAACTATGTATATCGTAAGTTTTACTGAATCTGTATACGATTTCTCATACAGACTCTATAAACTCAAGACTCTAGAATCATAGTTAATATTTATAACTCAAACCTTATGCTGCCCTTTCATCTCTTCTACGGTTGGCTTTTCAAATCTTTTAATATTAGCGGAGAGAGCGTTCATGTGAAAAAGCTTATCGAGGAAGGGTATCCGAAAATAATGGTTATCAAACGCTCATGGGTATTTGCTCTCTTTATTCTCTGGTTACCCTTGTTGATAGTATTGCTTTCGTGTGCGAGTATATGAATTGCCTACTTCAGTATAGATATTGACTCTATCAAATATACCATCATTGGATGAAATATCTTAATGTCGATCATCTTGATTGCTTCATCTTTACATTATATCCGTCACTTTCGTGAGATCCATCATAAAGCCGAGATTCGAAGTGATACAGGTTTTCTTCTTGATGAACTCGAACAAGGAGATACTTACTTTACTACTTTTTTCAACTGGTCAATTTCAAACCAATGTATACTGTTTGTAACTTTGATATCGGAAATTATTATTATCTTTACCTATAGCTGACGGATATGAGAACATATATGGGTACTTGCCTTTGATAGTCTCGTGATCCTTATAGAAATAGTTTTACTCAAGTCGTACCGAAAGAGAATGCTTGATCTAGAAATGGACTATAATATCGTCGTTCCAGGGAAGATATTTTTCGTTAATCAATCATGAGTACTCTCGAGTACTCAAACGCTCGAAAGCGAAAAAATAAAAACAGTACGATCTTCTTTCCCGAGTAAACTTGCTAGTTTTTTTAACTTTGGGAATATCGATATTCTGACGGAAGGTGACAGTCAAGCGATGCTTGGTACTCTTAATATGTACTATGTAACAAGTCCTGATGAAGTAGTCACCAGTATACAAACCCTCCTCGATGAACAAGGATTCGATCCAAAAAAGTATAAAATTGCTCTCGAATGAAGCCTAATCCATCCGACATCCTTCACACCACAGCACCCGCAAAAAAATGATACTGGAACCCGGGAACATACTCTGGAGACGAGAGAGAAAATCCAAGATGTTCTAGGATAAGTATAATACTTTGCAAATAGCAAATCTACGAGTAAGTTGATTATTTTTCCAAGTTTTTCCAGTTTATATATCCACGAAGATAGAGTCAAAAAAGTACGATTGCAGTGATTCAATTTGCCATACTCTCAATCTGAAAAGTAAAAATAAGGGCAAATATTGTCGAGATCATACCGATAATAAAGCCAAGTTTTCGCTTATCCCCGAGGAGAAATATCCCGGCAAACACGCTGCATATGATGATCCAGTCAATACCATTTTATTGAAGAATAGAGTATTTCAGTGATTCAATGATTTCCATAAAATATTTAGGTCAATAGATTGAAGTATCCTTATCAGCTCCATCCTTTCTTTTTTTTGAGTCCAGATTTTGCTTGAGCCACTCTTCCAGGAAACGTATCAGAGTAGACACAGCCACAGTAGTCCTGACGATAGATACCATATTTTTGAGTATACTCGACGGATCGATTAAATCCGCCATGTTTTCGAAATGGTATCTTGAGAAACTCGACATGGTAGTTCTTCCCGTGCATTTCCCCAAGTGTAAACATCTTTTCGAGATCTTTATGGGGACTGGTATTGAGCGTCGAAGTATAGTAATCAACTCCGAGTTCCTCTGCTATCCGTGCAGCGCTCTCGAGTCGCATATCATAGCACTTCGTACATTTTTCTCCTTGTTCCGGAGTCTCTTCGAGCCCTTTGATCACCTCGAAAAATCGCTTTACATCGTAGGCTCATTCGATCCACTTGATTCCTTCGATTTCACAAACTCGAGCAAAGGCATCTCGACGTTTATCATACTCAGCCTTTGGTTGGATATTGGGATCATACCAATATCCGATCACCTCATAATCATTCTTCAAGTCCATAATCGGAACTGTCGCATCAGGTCCACAACACACGTGAAGGAGGACTTTTGGTTTTTTTTCTTTGAGTATATTCTCGATAGGTTTATATGAAATGCGGTGAAATGATGTCACATTTCGTGCCTCCAAGTTATCACTGTGCTTCTTAGTACCATATCCTTTGTGGGAAGCGATGCCAAGATTCGGATGGAGAAGAGAGTAAGTATCCATCAATCTATCTCGAAATACCTTCGCAACGATAGAGGCAGCACTGATTTCCTTTACTTTACTGTCTCATCGTATGATACAAATTGGGGGTTTCGGAAGGAGGGTTCAAAAATCAAAACTATCATTCCCATCGATAAGCGTTGAGTGGATTTCATAGGTCTTTGGAATACGGCGAAGGATTTCGATGATCGCTCGTCGCATCGCTTCTTGAGTCGCTTTCTTGATACCAAAAGTATCGATATAGTCATTATCTACAACACCTACCCCGAAAAAAAGATTTTTCGATTCAGCAAAAGAGATAATAGCATTAAAAAGTTGCTCTCGTTTCTTTTCAGTGCATTTTTTACTATCTCCTAAAGTTTCTATAAAATCACTCGAAGGAGGAAGGAGTGGATCAAATGCAAGTGCACAAGCAACGACCGGACCATACCAAGGACCTCGACCCGCCTCATCGATCCCGATTTTCATATGCGGAAGAGAAATATTCATAAAAATGATTATACAAAAAAAGGAAGAAAATCAATCTCACTCTTGCAAAATGCGAAAAAGAATATATTATTATCAATATAATTATATTTCCTTCCGAAACTTACTAACTATGGAAATAGATCTCGACATACTCGAACATGAGAAAATCATAGACCATGAGACTAGGCTTTCTATAGAACTTTGGCACAAGAATCGACATCGATTTGAGAAGAATCCCATGTAGGTCTCTCGAAAAGTTTCGTAAGTCATGGATGGTTGATAGCATCTCTCAGTCCAAGTTCAAAGCTTTCTGTCAGTATTTTTTTAGAATGAGTGAGGAGTTTGGCAGGAATTTTTTGGTTCCTGATGAGTTCTATACTGATCCCTTCGCTTCAGAGTGAATCGAAATCTTCTGATTGACTTCGTGAAGCATCGATCGCGAGGATATGGGTAGCTCCGAATTCGACCGCTTTTTCCACTGTTTTATAGAAAGATGCCCCGAAACCTCCATCGATATAAGAAGTCCCGTATATTATCTTTTTTCCATAGAGAAGTGGGACTGACATAGAAGCCTGGATAAAGTCAAATATATGGTCCTTCTCTTTCGTATCTTCTTGAGAAAAATAGAAGGGTATTCAAGATACTACCTCCGTAACAACGATATACCATTTTGTCTGAGTTGCGAGGATTTTTCCGGTATCTAGTGGCTCTATCCTACGAAGGACGACATCTATCGCATAATCGATATTCATAATCTTTCGAATTTTTAGTGGATTGATAAATCCAGGATTCGCAAGATGCTCCGTCCAGATCCGCTCCATCTCTCAGAGTTGATGCGAAAGGTAGTAAGCAGCGCATCCAGCTCCTCAAGAGGTAGCAATCATAATATCAGGTTTGAAATCTGGAAATCTCTTACCGAGACCTACTAAAAATCCTCCAGTATAGGAGCAACGCATCCCGCCTCAGGAGCATACTATGGCTATTTTCTTATCCATGTGATAGTTCTTTTTCTTTTTTCTGAATAATTTCGAAGATTCGATCATACACTTCTTGCATTTCTGGATGCGTCGAGATTTCTATTTTCGCTTCATACAGAGCTGAGTAGTGATCAGCGAGTTTAATGAGAGGTCCTGAGCTCATCTTCCATGGGGTCAAAATCCTTGATCTCAAATCAAAATGAATCGGAGAAAATCGAATAAAAGAAAGAAGTTCTCGATCTATCATTTCACTCTCGATTGTCTCGAGAAGTGTACGAATCTCAGGAAGAGCTTCTTTCGTCGGGGTGATAATATCTCAGGTAAGCCCCTCAGGAACATCATGGTAGAGGGCGGTTATCATAGCATCAGTCGTTTGCTCCTGATCGAGCCCATGATCAATTGCCAGGATATACGTAAAAAAGAGGACAAAAATAAGATGACTCATGACGGAGACTGGGTAGGTGCGGCGCTCGAGATTCCATCGCTTCGTAGACTGGAGACGACGGATCGTCATCAAGAAAAAATGTACTTCACTTTCACCACGATGAGGGAGAAAGTTTTGGAATATACTATATTTCGGTAGATCCATACGCTCGGATATATCAGAGATTTGTCTTGTATATACTTCTGGATAAACTCGAGCATTGGTACGTGCTTCGATGAGATTAGCATAGAGTTTCGCATATTCTATAAGCATATCGGTTTCATCCTCAGCTTCAGAAAGCATTGTTGCATATATTTCTGCACGACATACTTCATGCATCGGAAGTTCAAGGATTTTTTTATAGGTTGTACTCCGTAGAGTTTGAAAAACGGTAGGATTCGTCCGTTTCATAAACTCTTTCACATCGTGATTAATATCGGAATGGGTCGTCGTAAAAAAAATCCCGAACAGAAATTTTCGCATCAGGTAATGCCGATTATAAAGTTTTCCAGAATGCTCCTCAACAAGAGAGCAAAGAATCATCGAGATATGAAGTGAAAATGCGCTATGATCAAGAACCGTTACAGACTCTATACGAGGAAAGTTATTCCATCGGTAGATAGAAAGCCCTCGAAAAAGGAGATCGATACACGGTTCGTATTGTGATATTACCATAGAAGCTTGAGTACAAATGAAAGGCACGTCAATACCACGGTCAATATGACAAGTGGAATAATACCGGTAATCGTAATTCCAGGAACGAGACTATCTGCTACATAGATAAGTATTCCCCATATCACAAATCCAAAAAGCCCCAGTGTCAAAAGTCGCAGGGGGAACGTAATAATTCTCAGAAGAGTTCCAAACACAAGATTAAGCACTGCAAGTATAATCGCGAAAATCATCGATGCGGCAAAAGTATCTACCTGTACCCCGGGGATATATTTCGGTATATAGTAGATCACCGCTGCCGTAATCAGAAAGTGAATAAGGTATTTCATAGGAAAAATTACTTTTATAGTATAAGTATATTTGAGGAAAAACAAGGAATTGGCAAGAAATAGTTGAAGATAATAATTCTTTAAATTAAGAAATATCAATAGCTAGAGAAGTTCAAGCCAAAAAGTGTCTGCATGAGTCATCACAATTAGTACTTGCCCGTATTATTATAAATAACCCAAGAATCTCTCTAAAAAATTATATAAAGCTAAGCTCTAGATTGTGGAGGCTCAGAGTCTTTTGGTAATTGAGAGGGTAAAATGATCAGCGATATGATATACTTATCGAGGTTGATATTGGCAGCTAGGTACTATAGATTTATACTTATAAAGCCTAGCACTTAGGAAAGAACACGATAGTATTTATGGATTCTCTCTTCCAAGTACCGCATAATACACTTCCTTCGCTCGATCCGCCGAGAGTCGTTGGTTCACTATCGGTCTTGGGTAGAGGCCTTCGAGATTAAGCGAGTGAATGTTTTCTGGGCTTACGTTCGCGAGCTCGGGAATATATTTTTTGATAAACTTGGCCTCATGGTCAAACTTCTCTGACTGAAGGAGGGGATTAAATATTCGCAAAGGCTTCGGATCTGGGCCCACAGAGGCTGACCACTGCCAGTTCCCATAGTTGACCGCTTCATCATAGTCGATCAGGTATTTTTTGAAGAGCTTCTCTCCCCATCTCCAGTCGATCAGGCAGTTTTTCGTGATAAAGGAAGCTACGACCATACGTAGTCGATTGTGCATCCAGTTCGTCGTATAGAGCTGCCTAAGGGCTGCATCAACGAGAGGATACCCCGTTTCTGCCTTTTCGATTTTTCCTCTGAGATATTCACTATTTTCCCATGCTATCCCTCGGCGTTTTTCCTGAAACTCGAGATTATAGACAGAAGGGAAGTAGTGAGCAATATGATACCAGAATTCTCTCCACGCAAGCTCAGAAATGAGAGTTGGACTCTCAGAGAGTACTCGATTGTACACCTCGCGAATCGAAAACACTCCGAATCGTATATAGGGTGAGAGTCGAGTCGAACCATCGATAAATGGAAAGTTTCGAGTCTCGTCATACTGTGAAAAGTGAAAGTCAGCAAGTCGCTTTCGACCAAAATCCATCGTAAAGTATGGATGTCTAAGGAGTGGAAAGTACCTTTCTATGGTATTTTTTTTATCGACTTCAACTGGAAGTATCCATTGACAGAAACCTAGTTCATAGTGTGTAGTAGAGATTTTTCCAGATCAGAGTTTTCGCTGCCAGAGCTTATAAAACGGGGTAAATACCTTCCGTTGCTCGATATCTTCGGGTTCAAGAATAAGAAAATCCTTCATGAGGATAAAAGGCACATTTCCTAGGGTTTCTTGTATTTTCTGATCTCGTTTCTTTCCCCTTGGAGAATAACTTTTATTGGCATAGACCGCATTGATGCGATACTTCGTGATAAGCTCAGGGATGATTTTTTCTGGGATTCCTTTGTATATAAGAAGTGTTCAGTTATTTCTTTGTAACTCCGAGTCAATTTCTGTGAGGGCCTCGGCGATAAATCAAAATCTAGGATCTTCTTCGCCAAAGTCCTCATCGGCACGACTATCACGTATAAAGATGGGGAGCACCGCTTCAGATTCGTTCATCGCTCGATAGAGAGCAGTATTGTCATGAAGTCTGAGATCTTGGCGAAAAATGAAAAGGGAGCGAGGGTATATTTTTTGCATAGAAGGGAATAAATAGGTAAGATCTCTCAGAGAGAGTATACAAGACTGAAATAGATCGATACGCACCAACGCACCAGAATCTCCTATCTTTCTAAAGAGTAAGTGTATTATGAAAAGTATATAGAAAATCTGTAAAAAATCGAAGCTATAATTGATTTTCTTCTGCTGATAGTCTTAGACTAAATAAAAAATAATTTCTAAATGTGTTTCTTATGTACGAAGCTCATCTGAGTATAAAACGAAAACATTCAGAAGATCTATCTGCAAGCTAGGTACGTCCCCTTAAGTATCTTGTTACGAAAGCATTGCAAAAAGGGCTTTCATGAATAGTATAATCGAGCTTTATATACTATTCTCACCTCCCATGGCACAAATAACGCTTCAGTGAAATGCAATTATAGAAACTACCGGCGAGCTTCCAGCCCTTGGATCTCTCGCTCCAGAGTTTCACCTCACCGCTCTTGATCTTTCTGAAAAATCACTCTCTGACTTTCTCGGAAAACGTATAGTTCTCAATATTTTCCCATCTGTAGATACTGAAACCTGTGGACTCTCTGTCAAAATGTTCAACAAGCAGGTATCAAAGCTCGAGAATACTATTATCCTTTGTATTTCAATGGACCTTCCATTCGCACAGAAAAGATTTTGTGGAGCTGAAGGAATCGAAAATGTACATATGCTTTCCGCCTTTCGAGAGAGTGATTTTACTCAGTCATATCAGGTACTCATGAAAACAGGGCCACTCAAAGGACTTCTTTCTCGTGCAGTTATCATCATCGATACAGACGGAAAGATTCTCTATACCGAACAAGTCGGAGAGATTGCTTCAGAGCCAGACTATGAAAAAGCCCTCGCGGTACTCGCATAAAGGAGAAAGAGTAAGCATATAAAAAATCTCAACATGAGTTGAGATTTTTTAAGGGAGTATGCGCGATAAGTCTCGTCTCGTTATTAGTGAATTTTCGAGAA
>JAYVJC010000014.1:0-53710 GCA_043769645.1 Candidatus Altimarinota bacterium | reverse complement strand
AGCATTGAGAAGGGTTTGGCTATGGATATACTCAATCTGGTCTTAAAGCAAGACCTCGCATATTCGTCTCCTATAATGCCAAGTGAGCAGGCAGATGTATTGACGCGAAGTTTTTGTGATCAATTCGAGAAAAATTCAAAATTTTTTACGAACGGATCCTTTGAAAAAAATATTTCCGGTGAGCTTGCGCTTGTATCATGGGATCCTATAACAGAGGCAACATTTGATACTGGAGTTTTTATTATTGATGAAATGTCAATGGGTTGTTTATGGGTAGAAGATGAAGATTAATAAAGATTATTGTTTGACTGGTTCTTTCCGGAACCTCATCGATAGAGAGTTCACACAGTGTCGAGTATTGGTAGGAGTGAATCGCTCACCATGAAATACATGACCGAGATGTCAGTCACAGTTCGCACACGTAATCTCCGTACGCCTCCCATCGGCATCGACCGTCTCACGAACGCGACCCTCGATCGCAGTATCAAATGATGGCCATCAGCATCCGGAGTGGAACTTGAACTCACTTCTATAGAGATCAACACCGCACTGTCGACATGAGTAGACTCCATCCTCAGTAGTATCAGTATACTCTCCGACCCATGGCATCTCTGTGCCCTTCCCGATGATGACACGAGCTTCTTCGGGAGTGAGAGGATTATATTTTTTCATAATAAAAGTAGTAATGAGTAAAAAATGAGAGCTTTAGTTTATTTCCAGATTCCCTGCCAGACCCCGATATAGTGGACGACGACATAGAGAAAAAATATGTATCCGGCTATCCCAGTGAAGAGTGCCACGAGAAGAGTATTTATAATCCTTTTTCGTTCACGTTTTGCCTGATCGAGCGTACAGACTCCTTCAGAGCGAAAGTACCAGATGAGACCCATGATGAGACAGAGAAATCCAAAAGTTCGGAAGTACCACTTATAGTCACCATAGAGGTTATCTGCGAGTGAAGTCGCAAAGCTGACGGATCAGAGACCAAGTGCAACAATGACGACTGATGATAGACAACAGAGTGAAGCAAATGCGACACTCGATGAGATGATAGCAATGAGTTTTTTCAAAGAAGAAAGAAAAAAAGTGTACTTCTAAAGTATATACAGAAGAGATTAAGAGTACACTAATTTGATAGATGATGAATAGGGTTCTTATATTCGTCAAAAAAATATTGCAAAATAGAGGGAAATTTAGATAATTTCAGCTATATCAACTTGGGTAAAATTATATCATGTTTCAATTTTTTTCAATAAATTCACTGATCATATGATTACTGCATCACTCTTTTTAAATATTATTGTTCTTATTCCTGTTTGCTTTGCATTGATAGTAGATGTTGAGAAGATGCAGAAAGTTGCAGGAGTATTTACTCCAGCAAGAGGCATCCTACTCGCCATGTATCTTACCATTTTAATAGCATCAGTTTTGTTATTATTCTTTATGGATCCTAAGCTTGTATTTGCGCTTTTGATTATACAAATCATCTATAAAATACTGAGTCCTTTTACCGTAAAAACGATAAAGAATCCAATTGTTATCAGTAATTTATTGATAGCTGCTTTTCATCTATTGACACTATATACCATGATACAGGATGGGACACTTCATTTCGATATCTAAACATCGGTTTTTGCCGAGAAGCAAGTTGCCTGTATACACTTTTTTTATTATTCCATATAACAAAATCAGCACTGAGAAAATGACAGTAGTTACGAGTTTTTTTATAATCTATTGACAGATATGATAAGTTAGATATTATATGTTTTATTATTTATAGTACCGCCTATGTCTATTGCCACCAGCGGAATTGCGGTAAAATTAGATTTCTTTCGAGAAGAGATGAAACTCTTATGACAATGAGTAGGACGTATTGACGTCGATGCACTCACTGATCGACAAAGAAGAGCAGTTCATCGATGGATCACGCCCGATAGAGAATGATTTCCTTGTATAGGAAGTTTAGAAGATCTTAATAAACTAAAACAAGTATTGGCGCCAAGTCTCGGTAGATAATCACTTTCGTACTCATAGTTTTTCCAGATTTTTTAATCCGAACTCAAAATAGAGTATCATTTTTTGATTTTTTTGCAATTTAATCAAAATTATAGATAATCTTTAGGATTATAATTTTTTCTATGACTGATTCTACAACCCTTCCAGAAGGATACTTCCCACATAGCATCAATGCGAAATTTCAGAGCATGAAAGCTTTCTTCATGATGTATACGCCCGTGCCAATGTCGGTGTACAGTACGGTGAAGGAATCAATCGTGAGCCAAGGACTCGAAGTCGACTGGAAAACTGGGATGATCGAATCCTCGAAAATGATGGGATTCGGATGGATCGGGCTTCCTCACGCATACGGAGATAAGACGATCAAGGATGATTTCATCGCCTATAAGGTCATCGGTGATTACAAAGGACTCAAAGATGCCTATAAAAAAGTCATGACTGATTTTCCAAAGTCACATACTTTTTATAATCTCTACCTTACCGATCCGAGTGTCACCAAGATGGAAGAGAATATCACCTATATCATTTTTAAGGGGTAGTTTGAAATCTGCAGGAGCTGATCTCCATAGGTAACTGTAAGGAATTTTTCTTCAAAGTGCCTAACTATCTCTTGACACTACAATCGTATACTCAAAAGAAGTAAAAGTACTGATACCTTTACTTCCTGTAAGTATTCATTATTCACCTCTAAAGATCCGCCTATACTCACAATCTGAGAGATATGAGGATAGGATTTCTTTCTAGAGGGATTTAGTTCTTCGCGTCAAATAGGATCTGGTATTCACTATATCCTTCTTTTTCGAGGTCTTCTTTCGGGATAAATCGAAGAGCCGCAGAGTTCATACAATATCGTTTCCCTCCCTTATCAACTGGACCATCATCGAAGACATGACCGAGGTGAGAGTTCGCATTTTTACTTCGGACTTCGGTACGAGACATGAAAAACTGCGTATCCGTGTGTTCTACTATATTGACCGAATCGATCGCCTTCGTGAAGCTCGGCCATCCTGTCCCACTATCGTACTTATCTTTCGAAGAGAAGAGTGGCGTCCCGTCGACGATATCGACATAGATACCTTCTTTGTGATTATCCCAGTATTCATTCTGATAAGCAGGCTCTGTACCATCCTCTTGGGTTACTTTATACTGAAGTGGGGTGAGTTTTTTCTCGAGATCATCCTTCGAGAGTTCCTCGAGTTTCTTTCCCCAGTTTTGTTCTATGTACCGAGATCGACCACTTCCCTCTTTATAGAGATGGTAGCGAAGGGAAGATTTTTTATAGTAGTCCTGATGGTAGTCCTCGGCTGGGAAAAAATTCCGAAAGGGTTCTATCTTGACTGCAATGGGACCCGAGAACTGATTCGAATCCTCAAGGGCTTTCTGAGACGCTTCAGCAATAGCTTTCTCACTATCATCGCTATAGAGTATAGCCGTTGTATACTGAGGTCCGCGGTCATTGAACTGACCATCCGTCTGTGTCGGGTCAATCTGCGTATAGTAGAGTTCGACAAGTTTCTGATATGAAATTAGTTTGGGATTATAGGTAACCTCGACTGCTTCCCGATGCCCCGTATTTCCAGCAGAAACCTTCTCATAAGTAGCATCTTCGGCGGTTCCTCCGGCATATCAGACGATAGCTTCCTTGACACCCACCTGGGCTTCAAAAATGCCTTCCATACACCAGAAGCATCCTCCGGCAAAATAAGCTTTTTTATGTGGGGTAGTATCTTGGAGCATATGATTACGGTTATACGAATAAATAGCAGTCGCAAGGGAGGGGAAAATATAGAAAGAAAAAATCAGGTAAAAAAGGATCGCAAGGAGTCCGTTACGAACGGTAAAATAGGAAAATATCCGTTCAAAACGGAGTAAGGTTTTTTTCTTACGTTCAGAGATTTGATGCTGTTGTTTCATAAAAAGAGAATTAGGATTTGAGTGTTAATTGAAGACTTGTTCTATACTCCTAGCTCCAAGTTTTTTACTCACGAGATTTCCAGAAGCATCGAGAATCACGGTCGTATGCTGAGAGACGACACTATACTTTCGCTTCAGTTCTTCACTCTCATCGTAGTCAACCTTTACGATCAAGGCATCTGTTGGAATTGTCGAAAGATTTGATTCGATGGAGGCATTGAGCGCTTTACAGGTAGAACACCAAGTAGCCGAGAAAAAGAGGGCAACTTTTTTTCATGACTTCAGAGCCGTTTCTACAAGAGTGGCTGAATATGGTAGATAGCGACTTCCTTCTTTTGATTCAGCGCTCATCATGCTCGTATTTTCGGTTCATTTTTCCATATTCAAGGTAGCACCTCCGATAGTTTCACTTTTTTCACGAGCTTCTTTTTGTTCCTTAGTAAACGAACCTGAGAAAGTATCAGTATCTGACTGAGTACCCGTATCCCGAATGGATTGGGGTTCTGTCGTCATCGTATTCTGAGGAACTCCTCGACTACAGCTCGTAAGAAATGGGATGAAAAAAATAGAGAGGTAGATATATTTTTTCATAAATAAAGACTAGAATTAAAAATATTTTTAAACAAGTAGTGGATATCTCCTATCCTCCAAAGGTAAAGGCATAGGCTCAGATTCCAGGAGGAAATTCAAGAAAGAGAGTATTATCAGTCACCGAATCTTCGTGGATGATATGGTACATACGGTCCCCTTGTACACTGAGTACTCCTTCCTTCACGTCGGATCCAGGTGACAGTATTCCGGAGCTTTTAACCATTACGTTTCCACTTCCCGTAAGCACAAGATAGACATCCCGAGCTTTATAATGGAAAGTGAGGTTAGCACCTGCCTTTTTTGATTGTATCGATTCTTCCATTTCTCACCAATAATTTTGCATATTTTCTCCACTCCTTGCCGAAAGACTCCACTCATCGACACCAAGTTTTGAGGAAGAGGCGATGTAATGTTCTCTCCGTCCTGTCCCGAGGTAGGTTTCTGGAGAAATGGTGAGAGATTTGATAGAGGGTATTGCGGGAATCACGGATGCGGTAGGAGTCGCATCGATACCGAGAAGGTACTGTATCACCTGTTCACTCTCATCATATGCGCCTTCTCCAAAATGATAATGCCTGATATTACCATCTCGATCGATAAAATATTTGGCTGGCCAGTATCGATTCTCATAGGCGTTCCAAGTATTATAGTCATTATCAAGAACGACAGGATACTCAATTTGATTTTTCTTTACTGCTTCTTCCACATTGGATCTTTTTTGTTCGAAAGCAAACTCTGGAGCGTGGACGCCAATAATTACGAGTCCTTGGTCACGGTACTTTTTATCCCAATTGACGAGATATGGGAGGGTTCGTAGACAATTGATACACGAATACGTCCAGAAATCGATAAGGACGACCTTACCTCGGAGTTCTTTCATCGTAAGGGGATTCGAGTTAATCCATTCGGTAAGTTTAGTAAGCTCTGGTGCTGCATATGGGTGATCAATAGCGAGGGGAAATGGCGGTTCGAGAGTTTTTCCACTTTTCGTAACAACCGGTGCAATAGGGGTGTTTGAAACTGTTCGAGCCATATCTTTTTGCTTGATGGGAGGGACAAATCGATCGAGGATACCCTGTTCGACTGAGCTCAGATCAAACCGATTGAGAAGCCATGCTTCCGCCTTCTTATCAACACCACTTATAATTGCAAGTCAGATAATGACAAAAATAATTCCGAGAACCCTCTTAAGCCATCCATTTTCACTCGCGAGCCCTTTGAATCGAGCGACCATAGTACGACCTCCTCGCGCAACTATGAGAAGCATCCATGAGAGTCCTATGGCGTAGAGAAAGACGTAGGCGATTCCTGAGAGAAATGAAGCTGGGAAAACAGTAGCAAGAAGGAGTGAATAGGTCGGTGAACAGGTCGAAAATACTGGCCCGAGTACTGCGCCGGTGACTATAGCTCGAAAAAGTGCATTTCCGATATTTTGAGCTGAGTCAAGAGATTCGTTGGATTTCGAAAAACCGAACATACCAGAGATCTTTACCCACACGTGAGGAAAGAGATAGATGAATCCGAGAAAGAGGAGAATCCCTCCAGAAAGAGAGGTCCAGAATCGACTTGGAATATCGATAAGGAGAGTAGAAGCCTTGAGGAGGACGGTAAAGAGTACAACCGATATGGCCAAGGAAAGGGTCACGACATAGGGATACCATCGCTCTTTTTCAGAAATACTTCCCGCGAGGATGACTGGCAGTACCGGAAGAACACATGGAGCAAGTATAGTCAGGATTCCAGCAAGGAATGAGATGAAAGCAAGAGAAAACATAGGAATAAGTAAGAATATCTAACAAGTATACCAACTCACATTAAGGTTTGATTATACTTCTACAGTATGGATAAAAAATGTCGTGCCCACTCCTGGTTCGCTTTCTACAGAAAGTTTCATCTTATGAAGCTCTTCGAGAATTTTTTTCGAGATAGAAAGCCCAAGTCCATGCCCAGTACCATTGGTTCGAGCGGTATCGACCTTGTAAAGCCTATCAAATATATGCGGTAAATGTTTTTTAGCAATTGCAATTCAGGTATCAGTAATTTGTATACCCTCATGAGAAATCCTAATCGTGATGGTACCATCAGGAGGAGTAAACTTCTCTGCATTTGAGACGATATTGCCAATCGCGGTGAGAAAGAGTTCAGGATATATCGGAATAAGGAGTTCGGAGGTTTCTACAATCTGCACTCGAGAGTCCTCATTACCAAGATAGGAATGAAGAAGGAGTCCTACATCTTTCACTTCTGCAGCACCAATTTCATTGCGTGCGAAAAATAAAAGTGCATCAACCACATTCGAGAGGGATCGGATTTTTGCTTTTCCCTTCTTGATAGATTCTCCTGGATGGATAGCATTTTCTGCAATGTTGAGGTAGGTCATGACTTCAAAGAGATTATTTTTGATCTCATGGGCGATGTCATCTGAGAACTGCTCAAGTCGCTCAGCTTCTTTATTGACACGATTGAAGAGTTCTTCAAGACTCCGTGCCAGGATAACCACCTCATCCTTGATATTTCCGTAGATTCCGACCATCTGGGATCCTGACTTCTCAGAAAGAGAAAATCGTCTCGTTGCTTCATTCATATTCTGGATCGGTCGAAGGATATATCAGGAGAAAAAGTTTCCGATAAGAATAAGAAGGAGGAACCCTATAAGAGAAATCCCGACCGAACGGTTAATAATCATGTCTCTCGTAAAGATAATGTCTGTCACATCGTCAACCGTTTTATACGTAAGTCCATCAACTTTTGATTCAATTCCCCAGTAGTACGCTCGGCCATCAGCTATGGTAATAGAAGGATCTTTGAATATCCAGGAACCGATACTGCGATGAACCATATTGTGGGTAAATATTCCTTGCTGGTAGATGATAGCTCCGCTCGAACTCGTTACCTGAAGATCTGGAAACTTTTTTTTGGCTTCTTCTACGGTGAGCATTGAAGTCATAGATTCATGCATATATTTCGCTTTTTTCGATTGCCATTCGTTATTAGCGCTTTGAAAAATGAGGGCATTGAGAAGGACGATCAGTATGGATACGATCGAGGCAAAGAGAGCAGTAATTTTGGTTCTGGTAGTAAATGACATAGGAGTTAATCAATAATATATCCCGAAAGTTTGACGGTACGGATGAAGTTACCTCAGAGTTTTTTTCGAAGGTAAGAAATATGAACATTGATAGTCTCCAGAGTTTTCTCAGAGGCATTATAATCTCCCCATATAGTTTCATAGATAAAGTCTCGATCGAGTACTTTCCCTCGCTCCTGGATGAGAAGTTCTAGGAGGGCATATTCTTTCGGGGAAAGATCAATTCTTATGCCATCTCTCTTCACCGATTGACTCCGAAGATTAACTTCGATCGTATCGAAGTATATATTTTGAGATACTGGTATGATTTTCCCATTTCTTTTGAGAATATTTTCTATTCTCAAGGTCAACTCTTCAAGATCAAAGGGCTTTACGAGATAGTCATCAGCCCCGAGTGAGAGTCATTCGATTTTATCACTTTGCTTACTGAGAGCCGTAAGAAATAAAAATGGAATACGAAGGGACTTGGCCGTCAGCATTCGTATGAGTGAAAGTCCATCGATATGTGGCATCAGCCGATCAACGATGAGAAAATCATAGGACTCTGCCAAAATCATATCAATCGCTACTTCTCCATCAGATGCCGTCTTTGTAATATATCCTTTACTCGTAAGATAGAGTGAAATATTTTCTCGTATTGTTTGATTGTCATCGATTATAAGTATTTTCATATATGAAAGGAGAGACGAATTGTAGGGAGTTTTTAATTTCTAGCAAAATATTATTTCGCAAAGAGTCGAAGAAAAGCAACATATCCCTTGGCTTTCATTTCACCCACAGGGATAAATCGAAACGCTGCTGAATTCATACAGTATCGAACACCGTTGTAGAGCTCAGGTCCATCGGTAAATCGGTGACCGAGGTGAGCTCCGGAACGACGACTCGTAATCGCGATTCGAGGGTCACCAAGGGTGGTATCGCTCGACTCTATGACGCTATCTTTTCGAATGGGTCGTGCAAAAGTCGGCCATCCCGTCCCACTATCGTACTTATCGAGAGATGAGAACAAGGGGGTTCCATCAATGATATCTACATATATTCAAACTTCATGATTGTCCCAATAAGGATTCTCAAAAGGTTTCTCTGTCGCATCATTTTGTGTGACAAGATATGAAATAAGTGGAAGATTTTTGATGGATGTCTGTTCGATACGACTCGAAAGTGGCGCAGCAAGGACTACAGAGGTAGACATAATCGAGATGAGGGGAAGTAAAAAGAGGGATTTCATAAAAAGGGGGTAAGAGAATACTACTTTCATATAGTATGGAGCCATATTAAGTCTAGATTAACTTTATAGGTAAAAGAAACTTCCTCAAAAGAAAGTTTACTCCTTAATCTAGAGTTAATCTCAGGAGATATAGTGTTTTTTGTGCGATGCACATTTATCCCTAATTTTTCTTTTATGAAAAAGTTTGCTTCTCTTGTGCTCCTCGGAGCAGTAGTGACTTCTGGAGCTCCTTCACTCTTCGCGATGATGGACTCGAATGCTTCTATGTCGATGGATACTTCTATGAAAATGGAAGGTGCAATGATGAAGTCTGATTCGGCTATGATGATGAAGAAGGGTGGTATGATGAAAATGGATTGGTCAAAGCAGTCAGTTATGTCACTTGCTGTACATCTCGGGTACAACTGGAAAACAGACCGTTCAAAACTTGCGAAAATGGCAGGTGTTATGAACTATAGAGGATCTGTTTCTCAGAATCTCAAGATTAAGTCTTACCTCCTCTGAGTTGCTCAAGATGCAGTGATGGTTGGTGGAGCTGCAATGATCCGATCTCGAGATATTGTCGATAACGCAGTACTTGCGAGCAACGTAACCACTGTAGTGGCTGCTGTACAAGCTGCAGGACTCGTCGATACGCTCAAGAGTGCTGGACCATTTACTGTATTTGCTCCAACCAATTCCGCATTTGAAAAGCTTCCAGCTGGTACCGTAGATACTCTTCTCAAACCTGAGAATAAGGGAACTCTCGTTGATATCCTCACCTATCATGTAGTATCTGGACGATATACATCAGCTGACCTTACTGATGGACTCGTTCTCACGACCGTAGAAGGAAAAAAGCTTACCTTTACTCGTGTAAATGGAAAACTCATGATCAATGGATCTGCGATGGTCGAAACTGCTGATGTGATCTCTACCAATGGTGTCACTCACGTGATCGATAGTGTCCTTCTTCCTCCAAAATAATTTGGAATTTGAGTTACAAAAAAGCACTTCCTATTGAAGTGCTTTTTTTGTATAGTATACTAAACTGAATAATATGGATACTTCATCATCCCAAGACACGAAGAACTTAGTCTTACTGTACTTTGGATGCTTAATTCGTCAAAGCCTGTCCAATGCATCGCGTGGGAATAACGATAACAAGAAATAGTTTTAATACATAAAGTCTAGTATATGTACTATTCAGCAAAAAATATACTAGTTTAATTAATGACTGTTAAGTAGTAGGTCATCGATGGAGGATCGATAGGAGATGCGGTTGTATTTCGAAATCCGATTTCCACAGTATTGGCCGAGGATACGTGAGCCCAAGCAATTACGAGACCATTCGCTAGAGCCGTTCCTGGAGAAACCGTGACGGCACCAGTGATCTGGGCATTGGGAACATTCATGGTGACATTGAGATTTGAGCTTGCAGAAATACTTGAGACATTAGAAACTACAGCAGCCTTTATGATATCTGTCATGACGGTACCATTAGCACCCAGTTTGAAGTCGCCTCCGACATCGAGGGTAGCACCTGGAGTGTTTTGAGCAATACCAACATTTCCCGCACTCGTTATGCGCATGACTTCTGTTGGAGCGACATTGCTCGTCCCATTTCGGTTGGCGAATACGATATCTCAGAGGGTATTTCCTGAAGTATTCGTCGTAAGAAATCCAATCTCTGCAGGCTGAAAGGCTGAAGCCGAATTATTGTATCCGAATCCGATAGTCTGTAGTGAGTTGGTACGGTATTCATTTCATCCGACGAGAAGGTATGGACTTCCATAGGCATTGATCATCGATCCATCTGATCCCTGAGTTCCGCGTTTGAGTCGCATGACGCGTCAGGTTGAGGTCGTCTCATAAACATCCACTCGATTCATCGGGGTCGCAGTCCCAATACCGATATTTCCACCTCCGGCAATGATATTATTATTCACATCAACCCCTGGATTGACATAGAAGTAGTCCGTACGATTTGCGGGTACTGAAAGAACCGCAAACCATCCTGCGACTCGTGAACCATCAGAGTTCCAGATTCCTCCGGTAAGATTACAAGTCGAGGTCGAAGTACAACTCATCGTAGAGTTCCAGTTTTTGAGCCTTCCTCCACGGAAAAAAAGAGGTGTATCCACACGGTCACTCATAACGAGCTGATAAGCGTAGGAGGCTCAGGTCGTATTGATGTTATATGCCGAAGAGGAGAAATTGGCCCAGGGAGACTGCACACATGATGCAGAAACTCAAGCACCCACTCCATTACATACAGAGTTTGAACTCGTCGAAAGAGCGATATTCGGGGCATACTGGGGGAATGCACTCACATCCGTCGTCGTAAAAGTCTGCTGTTGGCCAGAGATAAAGTACTGATTGTACGAGAGTGGGAGTCGATAGTTTATGAGATCCTGTGTAGCCTGTGAACTTGATGAGGTGTAGACAGAGATATTTCCAGCTGAGGTAAGTACGACATCCCCACTTGAGGTAATGCCGAGTGGTTTCGAAGTAGCACTCAGTGGCGTCGTCACAGGGAGCGAGGTAAGACGAAGTCCACTAATTCCAGAAACTCATGAGTCGATCGAGAGTTGTGCCGTCGGGGTATTCGTACCGATACCTACATATCCTCAAGTTTCGAAAACTTCAGAAGATCATGTAAGTACCAGGGTTGTTCCAGAGAGCGTCCATTTTGCCATGGAATTTGGGGTTCCCGTTCCCGTAACTCCTGGAGAATACGAGCTACACTGCCACCTCGAACTTCCTGAGTTGTAGGAAAGAATCTGGGTATCGGAACACCTCACTCCATTCGGACGGTAATCAAGGTATCCGTTGGTAATGTAGGTATTTCCGGAAACCTGGAACTTCGCCGTCGGAGTGGTCGTACCGATTCCGATATTACCTCCGGTGGAGAAAAGTTCAGAACTATATATCCCAGTTCCTCAGGTTCCAAACTTCGTGATATATCACTCTGTTCCACCCGTAATCCCAGTAGAGGAAAGTGAAGATGCAGAAGGAGATGCACACTGCCACCTCGCACTAGCGAGATTATAAGCAAGTATTTCTCCACTCGCACAGGCTATACCATTCGGTCGGTAGTCGAGGTATCCGTTGGTAATGTAGGTATTTCCGGAAACCTGGAACTTCGCCGTCGGAGTGGTCGTACCGATTCCGATATTACCTCCGGTCGAGAAGAGCTCTGAGTTATAGAGTCCATTGCCTCCCGTTCCAAACTTCGTGATATATCACTCAGTTCCGCCTGTAATCCCGGTCGCTGTCAGTGAGGGTATGACGACCCTCGTACATTGCCAACGGGCCAAGAACGCACTATAAGAAAGGTATTCCCCATTCGCACAAGCTATGCCATTCGGTCGATAGTCGAGGTATCCATTGGTAATCGTGACATTTCCAGATACTTGGAATTTGGCAGTTGGTGAAGTCGTGCCGATTCCGATATTACCTCCGGTAGAAAAAAGTTCTGAGTTATAGAGTCAGTTTCCTCAGGTTCCAAACTTCGTGATATAGCCTTGGGTTCCTCCGATTATCCCCGTCGCTGACATGCTAGGAATAGAAACAACTACGCAGTCTGGTCGCATGTACGTCGTCGTACCTCATGAAAAACCTACTACATATGAATTTGCAGGGCATGGATTATTAACAGCATTTTGAAAATACTGAGTAAATTTTCCACCTGCTATTTCACCCGCTGGTGTATCAGCCGGAAATACGAGAGCTCACGCCGTTGCCATGGGCAAGAGGAGAAAGAAAAGGACGAAGGAAATAGATTTCATATAAGTAAGTGACAAATAAAGTAAAGTTAGAAATCAAGGCCAGGAGGTGGATCTTGAAGCATACGAGGTTCATACTCGATGACGAACGAATAGGTATCCATATCTGTAGATCTCGTGTACGCTCGGTGGGTGAAGTTAAATGCTTCATCTCCCGAAACAAAGTTTCTAAAGTAGTTGAAGTCGTACTTTCGAGCGATTTCTTCAGAACAGAGAGGAAGTGATACTGGACAAATCGGGATCTCACGAGCTGCACCACCTATGGTATTTCGAGAGGCAATAATACCTTTGAGATAGAGTTGATTGATAGGAATATTGAGTATAGACGTATCGATATACGCAGAAGCGACTCCTGTGACCGAATCTTTCGTACCCGACACCACCGATCATTCAGCAACGAGTGATGCATGGATAGTATCTGGAATATCACCTCCGAGATTTCACTCGATATAGATATTTCCACCGGATCCGTAAGCATTTCTCAGAGCAATAAGTGCTACCGGATGATCAGGATTTTCAAAAACTGATCCCTTGATAATAATATCACCCCCTACCACTATATATGATCGGGTTCGAGAAGACTCCCACCCTGCGGAAGGTACAATATAGTCACTATTTTCTATGATCTGATAGTTAAGGAAGGGGTTGAGACTAAAGTATCCACGCTTTAGCTCTGCTACTTTTCTTTTTACCGACATGATGAAGTCTTGAAAGGATACGCTATCAAATGCGGATTGTGTAGGATTATATACCGTGATATAAGTACGTTTTCCAGAGATATTTCCAAAGACATAGACTCGACCTTGGAATCCAAGAGTCAGTGAGGCGACACCAATTGATTCAAATGGTATCCAACCCACACTTTCTGAGTATCAAAAACCCGAAAGTCCTAAAGTATCGGGATCATAGTGTACTGATGAGATGGAAGAAATAGAAGTATCTGCCCCCAGTCAAAGATAGATCCATCAGGCATTTTGAGACCAGGCATATCCACCAATATCACAAACTAATCATCCTGAAAGTACGTTAACCGGACAAGTCATATACGGGGGCTGGACCGTGGGAACACTATGGATAAAATTAACCCATCCGAGATTATGAGACCAAAATGATCCATGGAGCGTCCCATCCGTATCTATATAGGGATGGAAGGCGGGATTCGTAGTTGCATAAAACCATATTGATCCGGCATTTCCAGAACTATTCCAGACATCAGGAACACTGACGATGCCAGAAAGGGTATAAATTACAGGATCTGCCTGTACTGAAGCAAGTGGGATGAACTCGATAATTATACTTACAAGGGTGATAAGTATAATTTTCCAGAAAAATATTCGAGTCCAACGTTTCATAAACAGACAAAATAATCGGGTATTCCATTCATAGTATCAGATAAGTTTCTAAAAGTCCAAACTACCACTCTTTCCATCCCATCAATATCTTTTATAATAATTTTCGCAACAAGCACTTCATTTTTTAGAAAAGAGACCACTACACTACATTCTTACTTGAGTCTAGGAAGAGATTACATTTACTCCTACTTGATTGGAAAATTCTCCCATCGCTCGCGATGAGGACTCACTCAATACCTCTTGTTTGTTCGAGTAACTTACAAGCTATTTCAAATTCCATCACACAGAGGGTAGTAGCATATCCATCAGCGACTATCCCTCTCTCAGCCTCGATATAAGTCGCAAGAACACTCTCTGCAGAAGCCTCTCTATGGGGATTAATCAGGTGGTGATGATTTCCCCACTTCCGACGAGACCCAGAGGAACAGGCGAGGAAGTCATCCCGAAGTGGTATCATGCCTATAGCTTCATCGAGATTGACAGGATGTTCTAATCCTATCATCCACTCTCCCCTTCCGTAGAGATCACCTCAGAAATTAATAAGAAATAGACTATAATCCCTAAGCATTTTTTTAAGTATATCGAGGAGGTACCCCTTCCCCACTCCCCCGAACTCAACAAGAATGTCCCCTTCAAGAGTCACTACATTTCCCATTATACGAATAGATCGATAATCTCAATTATTGGTATTGGTATGTTCTCTTATCATCCCATAGCCGAGTCGTGAAAGGATAGATCCGACGGTCGGATCAAAATATCCATCTGATATCCTTGCAAGCTCAAGGGCGAAAACGAGCATCGTTTTCGCATCATTATCAAGGAGTGCCATCCTTTCTCTATTCAGATCTGAAAGCCAATTTCCATCGATAAATCGAGAGTACTTTGACTCAAAAGCGACGAGACGTTCTCGTATCGCGCAAAAAACCTCCTCACAGGATGAGGAGGTATCAACCGATATCTGGAGATGAGTTCCGATGATATCCAGGGAAAATTGTTGCATTCGTGTCTTTTAGAGCTTTGCTATAAACTGATTAAATGCTCCGGTCGTAAGGCTTGATCCACCAACGGCTGAAAGATGAAGGTCTACAATCTTTTTTCCAATTACTTCCGAAGTGATAGCCTTAGCAAAAGACGCTTGGTACGTTTTACTGATACCATTTTCAGCCTTTGGACTCATGGTAACAGCGGTAATTACTCCATTATCAGTCGTAAGCGAGAACTCGATCTGATCTGTTCCTGCTGGATTGTTGTATGTCATGGTCTCTGTCTTCGTGATCGGTGTGGAAGAAGGAGATCCTGTACCCACTTCAGGAGAAGTCGCGGGAGTTGAGGGCATCGGAGTCTCTGAACCTGTAGGAGTAACACCCATATCTTTCACTATCACTGGAGTCTGAGATGAATCAGATACTGGTATACTTACTGGAGCTGAAGGCGAAGGAGCACAGGAGGAGAGAGTGGAGAGAGTCGCAACAAGTATCAGAGGAGCAACGATATGGGATTTCATAGAAAGATAAATTAGTAAATAATACTATAAAGTATATATATTATTTCTAAAGTAAAAAGTATTTTTTTATTTCTTTCGGACACCTTACGGAAAACTCAGTCTTTGGAGCCTCACCTTGAGATGCTGAGTAGGGTGTTAGATATTTTTTTCGTGTACTCGGAACACTCTTGGTAGCATATGAATAAGAATCATATTCGTAGTTGTAGATGAAATATTCATAGGGATTCACATGGTAGCGGAGTAAGTATTCAAATAATTCAAAAGTATGCTTAGGAGAAGGAGGAGAATAAGGGCAAAGGGAACGCTGAGAAATAAGAAGGTAGAGGAAAAGTAAGTTCATACTATAATCAAAGTAAGAAGGAATTAACACTTTCCAAGTCTATTTTACGAGGAGATTGATTCTTCAAAAGTAGAGTTCAAACTTTCTATAAACCACAAAAAGGACCTTACTATAGCGGAAAGTAAACTCATTCTCGTATTAAAGTTATTGAATGTATACGATGGTAACACCAAAGTGAATTTCCCACTCCTCCGACCGTGAGGTGATGAAGTTTCCTTTGTAAATTGCTATTGAAACAATAAAAAATCATCCTTGCGGATGAATTTATGATTTTTCATGGTAACGCCACGGAGAATTGAACTCCGGTCTACGGGATGAAAACCCGTTGTCTTAACCACTGGACGATGGCGTCGAAGAAATTTTTTTCTACTAATTTAGTACCTTCAAGAAATGAAAGTATTGCTCTATAATAGGAAACTTATGCTTTGAAAATCTTTATTTTTGAAAGTATTTATCATTTCTAACTTGAAACTTTAAACTTTCAACTTGTAACTCAATTTTAATGGTCGGAGACGTGGGACTCGAACCCACAACCCCGTGCTCCCAAAGCACGTGCGCTAGCCAATTGCGCCAGTCTCCGATAAATTGAGTTTACAGTTTTGTGAGTTGAGTGTTTTGAGTTATAAGAACTCGCAACTGGAAACCCGAAACTGGAAACCGTGAATGGTGGGCGTACCTGGACTTGAACCAGGGACCTCGACATTATCAGTGTCGCGCTCTAACCAGCTGAGCTATACGCCCGTATAAAAAAAGAGATTAGGTATTAGTTCTTAGGAATTAGCAGAAAATATCTAATCACTAATAACCAATCACTAATCACTAAAGAAACATAGAGCGGGCGATGGGACTCCACACTCTCCGCCGTGTGCCGGCTCTCCTCGTATATGAAGTCAAGACTTTGACTTCACTTACTCGGATTCGACTCCCATCTTATAAAAAATGTCTATGGTCGAATGAAGTGTAGCGATCGAATTGCCTGCTTTGAACTACATGGAGCGGGCGATGGGACTCGAACCCATAACAGTCTGCTTGGAAGGCAGAGACTCTAGCCATTGAGCTACGCCCGCAAATTTCTAAAAGCCAAGGCATTGTATAAAAAGAGTCGGGCTTGTCAAAAGTTTTTCGGTCTTATTTTACCATCTTTTAAAACTCGGACAATCCTGCAGAACATCGATGAGAGAAAACCCTTTGTGTTCTATCGCCCGCTTGATAATATCCTTGAGTTCTCCGAACTTCCGAGAGTCAGCATGCTCCGCGAACGTACATCCTGCTTCCTTCGCGATCCGGATCGGATCAAATGGCGCTATCGTGTTCCCTTCAGGTGTCGTCTTCGTCACGGCTCCGAGTGGGGTTGTCGGAGAGGCTTGCCCCGTCGTCAGAGCATAGTTTTCATTATTGAACACGATATAGGTCATATCGATGTTACGTCGGCAGGCGTGTATAAGGTGTCCCATACCGATCCCATAGCCATCTCCATCCCCTCAGGCGATGATGACGGTCATCTCAGGCTTCGCGATCTTGACTCCAGTAGCAAAAGGAACCGCTCGACCATGAAGGGTCTCCGCGGCATATCCGTGGATATATTGACTTGATTTCCCACTACACCCTACTCCCGAGACCACCACATGCTGATGAGTCGGGATCGCGAGTTCGCGAAGCGCATTTTTGATCGCCATAATGATGAGGAAGTCTCCGCAGCCGGGACACCACTGGATGTTCGTAAGTCAGGTACGCATAGGAAGGTAGGAGGTTTAACGGTAGAAAAGATAGAGAGGGTAGAAACGAGGGATGTGAAGGATTATGACTTTTCGAAGTCTTTCTTCTTTTTGATAAATACAGATATCATTCTAATAAGATGGTTTATTTCTTCAAGCAGGTGTTCAAAGTCGGTGTTTTCCAGAAATCATAGTTCTTTTGATATTCGAATTTGTGCTTCAAGCTCGACTGCAGATCACTTGGCAATAGAAAGAAAGCGAATATTTCCAGCATTGGTTCATTGTCCACTTCATTCTGCTATATTTGACCCAATTGAAATGGAAGCTCGCTTCATCTGATCTACGAGACTGTACATCTCAGTTTTGGGAAACTGTTCACTCACTAGATAGATTTTCTTAGTGATTTCAAGTGACTTTTTCCATATGTCTAATTCGTAGTAATACATCATTGATATTATATAAATTCTTATTTCTATCATTCCTTCGTTGCTATCTTTTCATTTTTTATCATCTCTAACGTTCCATCTTTTCTATCTTTCCATCGCGCGCAGCGACTGAAAATCCTCCATATAAAACGGTAAGAAATCATACCGACGTCGATGGGAAATCTTGAGAGTCGGGACATAGAGGAGACCGAACTCCTTCGTGAGATAGGACTCGAGCTGGCCCGAGTAGTTCGATTCGAAAAATATGACTTCCTCCTTCGATACGATGAGATCTCGAAGTCGCGAATCGAGTGGGTAGAGGTACTGGACGATGATGAGACCATACTCGGGATTTTCTTCCACAAAAGCTGTCGCCGTATAGCTCGCAAAGCTGAGTGTCAGGATCATCTTCTTCGCTTCAGGATTGACGACTCTGAATCCTGTAATCCCCTCTTTCTGGAAGAAATCCTTGAGCTTACTCGCTCGCTTCTCGGTCATCCGCATCTTCATCTCCATATCTTCAGTAGTTTCCCCGGCTTCATCGTGTTCATAACTCGTCGCGATGAAGTCCCCATCTGGAGTCCCGACGGTCACGTAGGGAGAAATACCATCCTCAGTCAGTGCATATCGTTTAAATTCTTTCGTTGGAGCTGTTTCAAGTTTTCCCCGATCGATCGGAGTTGGCTTCAAATTGGGATTAATCGTGACTTTCCCCTCAGAAAATTGTTTATCAGTAAGATAAATGATAGGCATTTGATACTTCTGAGCGTAGTTCAGGGCCTGACCCGCCATAGTATACCCCTCCTCAAGAGTCGAAGGACAGAGGGCAATATTCTCAGAATCTCCGAATGTCGGTCGCACCGCGTAGAGGATTTCTCCCTGTTCATGAAAGGTCGGCGTTCCCGTACTCGGTCCCGCTCGCTGCGAGAGGACTGCGACCACTCCGATCTCGGCCTGATGAGCAAAAGAAAGGGCTTCAGTCATAAGGGCAAATCCCCCTCCCGAGGTTCCGACCATGGCTCGAGCCCCGGTATAGGCGGCTCCCAGGGCTGAGTTCATCACCGAAATCTCATCTTCTGCCTGGAGAAATGGCACTTTTCCCGAGTTTACGACTTCGGAGAGTATCGTCGAAGCGGGTGTCATCGGATAGGCACTGAAGTAGTCGAGTCCCGAGTCGATGGCTCCGAGGGCGATCATCTTATTCCCATAGGAGAGTTTTCCAGGATTCCCTATTCGTTTCGGACTGAAACCACTCTCCCCTTTCGAGAACTCTTCATACGTCAGGCGGATAATCGCGAGATTACTCTCGACGAGGGCCTCCCCCTTTTTTCGAAATGATTTCTCGATGGATGGCGTCCAGACCGAAGCGTCCAGTCCGAGGAAGGCTCCGAGCATACCGATCAAGTAGGTATTTTCATATTTATCCGTGATTTCGCGCTCGATCACTCGAAACTCGTTACGAATATCAGGATAGGTTTTTTCGACACTATCAATCCATTTTTTCGCCGCGAAAATCGTCCCTCACTTCTTGAGATTTCCGAGGGTGGCCTCGAGATTCTTATCATTGAGCGCAATACAAGCATCGACTTCACGTGTGATATAGGGACTTCCTTCGTGGATATGAACATCGAAGTAATTGATCCCACCCTTGATAATCGACTGGTATTCCGAGTCGGTGATGATCTGGTATCCAAGCTCGACAAACACCGAGGCGATGATATCCATTACGGAGTGCATTCCGAGTCCCGCGGGTCCCGCTATACGTATACTATAGTGCATAAAAGAAAATAATATCGGAAGTATAAGAGGAAGGTGTGGAAAATCAAACGTAAAATATTTGGCAAACTCAACATAAATTGACTATTTATATATAATACATAATATTTATATTAACAAAGGCTAGTATTGTTATTCAAAAATAACGCTTTCCATGTTACACCTCAATCCATTTATATAATCCGAAAGCTATGATAGAGTTCGATCGAGACCCTGAAATATGTGGAAGAAAGCGGCTCCGGGATGCTCATGGACCCTATTGATTCATCCACGGAACACATGTAAAAGCACTAGATACCCTGGAAAATCCCTTTGTAGATATTCGTGATGTCGATCCGAGTATCGCTATCGAACTCAAGTATGCCACTACAGATAATGTCGCTGGAGTCGCACTCTATCCTCCTGATATGAAGCCAATCCTCCGAAGAGAAGTGGCGGTTATGCTCTCTCACGCGCAGAAACACCTGAAAGCCATTATGTGATCTGACGATTACAGTCTCATCGTCTACGATGCCGGCAGACCTCAACATGTTCAAGAAAAAATGTACGAATGGGCACTTCTGAATGATAAGACAGATTACTTTGCCTCACCACAAAAATGATCGATTCACAGTTTTGGTTGTGCGGTCGATGTTTCGATCCTTTACCGAGGAAAACCTCTCGATATGGGTGCAGCGTTTGATCAGCTTGATTCTATCGCTCAGCCAAAAAATGAGATACTTCTCCTCGTTAATGGAAGTCTTCGGAAAGAGCATATCGAAAACCGTGAGCTCCTAAGAAGAGTGATGGAATATGGATGACTCTTCAATATCGATACCGAGTGGTGGCACTTCGAAACTCCTGATGATGACAACGACTTTCTCAGAAGAAATCGTATCAGAGAAGATCTCAAGCGGATAGAGTAATACATCCTACTATCCTCTACTTTTTCTGAAATATAGAGATCATACGGACCTTTCCGGCGAGTTCATATTCATACTCTCAGACGAGGTTGAGTCCGAGTTTCTTCGCTACTTTTTCTCGGTCTTTGGTTTCTTCATCAGAGGGCATCTTGTAGAGGATAATCTTCCCATGTTTCGCGAGAAATGGCGTCGCCCAAGTGAGAATATCAGTGATATAGGCAGTCGCTCGGGAAACAACTACATCATATTTTCCTACATATTCAGAATTCTTTGCGAGAACCTCCGCGCGCTCTTGGATGGCAGTAATCCCCTCGAGTCAGAGCTCCGTGATGAAGTGTTGCATCGCTTTTACCTTTTTCCCGACCGAGTCGAGCAGTGTCACCTGGATTTCTGGATGAGTAATTTTCAGTGGGATTCCTGGGAATCATCACCCTGATCAGATATCAAGGAGTTTGAAGGTTGGCTGGTGAGCTGGTGAGCTGGTGAGCTGGTTTTCAGCAGAAGGAGAATCACCATCATAACTCATCCCGGCTTCCATAGCGACACTTCCATAAAGTGAATCGACAAAGTGTTTTTCGATAATCCCCGCTTCATCTCGAATCGCGGAGAGATTGGTATGGCTATTGTACTCGATAAAGAGTGTGAGGAATCGTTCAAAGAGCTCGATTTCTTCTGGAGAAAGCTCGAAACCATGCGCAGAAAAAGTAGATGTGAGCATACGGAGAAAAAATAAATACTCCCTAGTATATAAGGAGTATAAGGATAGTGAGAGTATAGCGAGACTTTTCTGTTTTCCAAACCAATTATCGATTCACGTAATTATATCCATTCGGAGCTGTATAGTTCGAGTTCACGATACTCTGGATACGATTGATGACGTTCTGATAGGAAGAGGTAATGCGCATCTGGATACCGAGGCTCGTATTGATAATGGTAACCGATACCGAGTCTCCAAGTCCAAGTGGAACAAAGGAACGAGAGTAAGACTGTATATAGTTCGCCGTGGTCGGATCGTTCGAAGTGATGACGATGGTCGCCCCATCCGTGAGATTCGAAATCGATCTGATAATATCACTATTTCTCGCATAGGGTTGGGTATAGTAGTATCCTGTGGAAGGATTATAATTGTACCCTTGGTTATAGTTCGGATCGTAGTTTTGGTTGTAATTATAACTATAGTTTTGATTGTAGGTATTTCTCGGATCTATTCTTACTTGAGGAAGTGGAGGAGCGATGTATCGATTGAGAACAGCGAAACCGAGTTTTCATCGAACATAATCCTGGATTTTAGAAACCGTAGCGTAGTCAGAAGAAGTTATCTGTACTTGTACTCCGTTCCAGTGATTATCCTTCGTGACGTACATATTGCGCCCGAAGATCTCACTCTTCACCCCATCGTAGTTGATGGTCTGGAGTCGACTCGAGACATATGTATCCGAGGAAGTCAGGGTAAAGATGATACCACTCGTCGTATCAGTGACGCTTTTCGAGATACTCGTTCCATAGCGGGCGAGGAGATCCCAGAGGGCAGTGATCGTCGAGTCCGTCGTGTTGTAGTACCCCTGGTTCTGATACGTATCATAGTATCCTCCATATGGATTATACCCATTGGTAGATCCGTAGGGATTATAGTAGGGTTGGTAGTAGTTCTGATTTTGGTACGGATCGACATTGTACTGATCATAGTAGGAAGCAAAACTTGAAACTGGGAGAATCGAGAGCAAGATTGCCGTACTGATAAAAGTGAAATTTCGCATAAAAAGGTGAGAAAAAAAGAGAAGTAATGATTTGGTATTTATTTATAAAGTATTTATAATTATAATTTATAAATAATCAAGTTAATTTCTATGAAAATATGATTCCAACTAAATATAGCTACAAACGATAGGAAATCAATATTGCAATCTCGATGAAAAATCCTACAATATCCGGTAAAGTCGAAGCTCAATAATCTCTAACTCTTTCGCTTATGGAAAACGACGTCCGTCTCGCTGTGCTCATCGATGGAGACAATATCCCTTCCGCCTACATCAAGGAAATGATGGAAGAAATCGCGAAATATGGCAATCCGACCCTGAAACGAATCTACGGTGACTGGACTCGTCCGGGACTCGCCAAATGGAAGGATCTCCTTCTTGAGAATGCCATCACTCCCATCCAGCAATACGGCTATACGAAAGGAAAAAATGCGACGGACAGTGCGATGATCATCGATGCGATGGATATCCTCTACTCAGAAAAAGTTGATGGGTTTTGCTTGGTCTCAAGTGATAGTGACTTCACGAGACTCGCGACGAGACTCAGAGAAGCGGGAATGCGAGTCTATGGAATTGGAGAGAAAAAAACACCCAATCCGTTTATCGTCGCTTGTGATAAATTTATCTACATCGAAATCCTCAAGAAGCCTGCGAAAGAAATAGTAGCAAAAAATAGAAAACCAAAAGTATGAGAAAAATTCATCCCCTTTAGTGACCTCGAGACGAGCCCAGTAGAAGCTGATACCATGACTCCAGGATTCGATATGGTTACTCCAGAAGTGATCGAGCTCATAGCCAATACTGTCTCCGATATTGCAGACGAAGATGGATGGGCATTTCTCGGGGATGTCGGTGGACTCCTACAGAAAAAACAACCGAACTTCGATCCTCGAAACTATGGATTCAATAAACTGACTCCGCTCATCGACTCGACGGGAAAGTTCGAGATTACTGAACGAGGGGATGGTGGAAAAGGGAGATACAAGCTCATCTATGTGAGAAATAAATAAACTCTAAAGAATAGGAATATTTTTAAAAAAATTATTTACCTTCATTAATTTTTTAAATTATGACGAAAGAACGCCTGCTTGCTTATACCGATGCGATTATTGCGATTATCATCACGATCATGGTCCTCGAATTCAAGGTTCCGCATGCTGCCGAATGGTCTGCACTCTATGAACTAAGATATGTGTTTATATCCTATATCATGAGTTTCGTTTTTCTCTCTATCTACTGGAACAACCATCACCATGGATTTCAAGTGGTGGAAAAGATCAATGGGAATACACTCTGGGCCAATAATGCCCTTATTTTTTCTCTTTCGCTTGTCCCATTTGTTACCGCTTGGATGGCAGAGAATCACTTTGAGCGCAATACCGTCATTGCATATGGTAGTGTTCTTACGCTTTGTGCTATTTCCTATACTCTCATTTTTCGCAATCTCATCACTCTTCATGGTCCGAATTCGAAAATCGCGAAAGCTATCGAAAAGGATAAAAAGGGGAAAGTATCCCTGGCGCTTTATATACTCTGAACTCTGATCTCTTTCTGGTTTCCTGTCGTCTGACTTATTTGTTTCACCATAGTTTCTATCATCTGGATCATACCTGATCCTCGAATTGAGAGAACACATACTCTCTCTGAATAAGATACAACTCAATTTATAGTTAAAACTAAGGAAAATTCTACTCATCCATTCCACCCGAAATACCATCATAAAATAAGTAACCTTTCAAAAGAGAGTTGAAGTTTTATGAAAAGATTTACTACTCATTTCCTTCTTTATGAACAAATCCCGACTTGAAAATCTGACTGATGCGGTCTTCTCGATTATTCTGACACTCTTGGTCCTCGATCTCAAAGTTCCTGAAAGTGGAACGCATGCTTCGCTCGTGGAAAGTCTACATGAAAGCATTCCGACTTTCTTTGCTTATATCCTCGTGTGTTCAACCCTGACTACCTACTGGTTTTCACACCACTACCTTATCACGATTTTTGCCAAACATATTAGTCGACAGCTCGTTATTGTGAATATTATTTTTCTCGTTTTCCTCTCGCTCCTCCCCTTCTCAGCCAATCTCCTCGGACGATATCTGGTAGATCCCGTCGCTATCTGTGTCTATGGGATCAATATACTCTGTATCATCCTATCGATTTTCTGGATGCGATCCATTATCTATGCCCATCCGGAAACAGACCTCTCTATAGTGAGTCACGAAGATGAACGGTATGGGAAAATCCGTATATACTTCCCGCTCTTATGTACTCTCTTCGCCATGATGCTCGCATTCATTCATCCGACATCATCCTTTATTTTCTTTATCATACCAGTAGGCTTCGGTCTCATTCCAGGAGCAATCGCTTGGATTGATCGATATATGATCCAGTATATTTGGAAAAAATAATATACTTTCTCTTCTCTCCTATGAAAAAACTCATCATCTCAGCTCATCCGAATCCAAAAAGCTTTACGAACGCACTAGTCACAAAATATGCTGACCTCGCGGTCGAAAAGTGAGATAGCGTCGAAATATTGGACCTCTACACCACCGAACTCAAACAAGATTTTCTCCGCTTCGAAAATATAAAAGAGATGGGCAAGGATGCGACGACTCGGAAGCTTCAGGAGAAAATCACCTGGGCCGATGAACTCATCTTTATTTTCCCAATCTGGTGGGGAGATGCTCCAGCAATACTGAAAAATTTTATCGACTCGAATTTTGGCTCAGGATTCGCCTTCCAATACGTGAAGGATAAACCAGTTGGCCTCCTCAAAGGGAAAACCGCGCGCATCATCACCACTTCATGATGACCGAGTTTTTTCTATACGATCATCCTCCATATACAGTTCCTCTGGAATCACAATCGTATCGGATTCTGTGGGATCAAACAGAAGTCATTTACGGTATTCGGTAGTATCAGTAATCCGAAGACTAACAAGGCAAAGTATCTTAAGAAACTCGAAAAACTTATATAAATAACCCAATCTCACTATGAAAAACAGCAAAAAAAGTCGAGTATCCATATATTCTCTATATGGAGCTAGTATTGGAATAGTCATAGCTACGACAATTCTTATTTCTTCGTATATTTATTCAATTCATTTTGATACTCCTGATCCTGAGGCTTGGGTCTATGTTACATCTTTTTGAATGGTCCAATGGATTATGGCCTATCCGGTACAGTTCGTATGTAACCTGCTGTTGGGTGAAGATAATTTCATAGAAGAACATTTATTACTATTCACAGCAGTATTATCATTTTTTCTTATTGGTTTATTACTTGGTTGGATTATAGGGAAGCTTATCGAGCATAGAAATAAGTAATCTCTTATGCAACATATCCTCTTCGATACGGATGGAGTTATAGTCCATTCGGAAATGTGGAGCCACGAGTATGCTCGGCGCGCAGAAATTTTAAGTGAGGAGATACTCCCATTTTTTCGTGGGGTGTTCCAAGACTGTGTCGTGGGAAAGGCAGATATTCGGGCAGTTATCGAACCGTTTTTGAAGAAATGGAAGTGGAAAGGGTCGGTCGATGCATTTCTCTCGGAATGGTTCCATTATGAAAATCATATAGATTTCAAACTCATAGATATAATCCAGAAACTGGGAACATCTGGAATCCAGTGCCATATCGCAACCAATCAGGAAGCCTACCGACTCTCTTTTTTGAAGAGTGAAATGCGGTTTTCGGAATATTTCGACTCAGTTTTTTGCTCGTGTGAAATCGGATTCAAGAAACCTCAGAAAGAGTTCTACGAATGTATTCTCACTAAACTCGGTGTTTCTGATCCGAGTAAAGTACTCTACTTCGATGATGCACCTGAAAATATCGAATCCGCAGAGTCTCTCGGTATCTCAGCGATACTCTACCGAGGTTTTGAAGACCTCGAAAAGGCGCTTGCAAAAGAGTGATGGAATTTGTAATTCTTAATTCGTAATTGAACTATTCGTAATTCGTAATTTTCAAGTCTCTTCTATTATTAATTCTCCATTATTCATTATCAATTATCTACGTTCTCACTCCCTGCCCTTTCGAAAACATTCCCCAGATAATGGCGAAAAATACGATACAGAAACCGACCAAAACAAGAAGAGAAATGGTCGGAGCAATATCGGAAACTCCATGGACCGCATATCGAAACCCATCGACCATATAGAGGATAGGGTTCGCGTGAGAAATCATTTGCCATACTGGAGGAAGCATCTGTATGGAGTAAAATACTCCCCCGAGGTACGTGAGCGGTGTCAGGAGAAAATTCGGAACGATCGACGTCGAGTCGAAGCTATCCGCAAGGAGGCCATTCAGAAGGCCAATGAGAGCAAAGAGAAGTGATGTCAGGAAGGCAAAGAGAATCGTAAGTCCGATATGAGCAAAGGTAATATGCGTAAAGAAAAAAGCCACGCCGAGGACGATCGACCCGGTGACCATCCCTCGAATGACCCCTCCTGTAATAAATCCGAGAATGACGACCCAATACGGTGTCGGGGAAACGAGTATTTCCTCGATCGTCTTCTGGAATTTCGCCATATAGAACGAGGAAACTACGTGCGAAAACGAGTTCATGATGATAGACATCATCACAAGACCCGGTACGATAAACTGCATATAGTCCATCCCTCCGACCACTCCGACGCGAGATCCGATAAACTGACCAAATATCACATAGTAGAGCGTGGTGGTAATCACAGGAGGAACAATCGTCTGTCGCCATACGCGCAAAAATCGAGTGACTTCCTTACGAACGATAGTGGAGTATGAGACAAAAAGCTGGTGGGGATTCATGGGGAATGAATAATGAAAAATGAATAATGGAGAACATAGCACGAGCAATTCTCATTTGGACTTGCCCATATAAAAGAGTATAGAAAATAAAGTGAAATTTGCAATAAAGAGGAATACTTTGTATAGAAAACAATACTTGAATAAAAATGAGATTGAAAAAATAATAAAAAGGAACATAATCAAAATATGAATAAAGTCATACTTATAACTGGCTCCAGTAGATGAATAGGAAGAGCTATAACTGAACGAGCACATGGCGAATGATATACCGTAGTTCTCCATGGAAAAACAGATTCGGGCAAACTCCAGGAGATACATCGATCTCTTTCTGGTTCGTATAGGGTATTTTTCGATATTGGGAATTAAGACGAAGTGGCACTAAAAATGAACTCCCTTATTGCAGAAATATGACATATAGATATCCTTATCAATAATGCTTGAGTAGCAAAGAATTTTATATCGGATATCCAAGAAGTTGATGAAGAAAAAGCGCTTGAGGAATGGCGGACAAATATACTCGGAACCATTCATTGTATACAATCAGTCATTCCAAATATGCTAGATAGAGAAAATGGAAGTATTGTTAATATAGCCTCGATAAAGGGTCATCCAAACCTCTCGACCATGAGTACCTTTACTTTTGCTCAAACCAAGTCAGCAATCCTTTCGATGACAAAAAGTCTAGCCAAAACCTACTCTCCTTTTTGAATACGAGTAAACTCTATTTCACCAGGGTACATAGAAACAGATCAAGTAGCTCTCTGGAATGAAGATACATTCAAGCGGATTCGAGAAGGAACACTACTTTGAAGAATCGGAACTCCAGATGAAATAGCTGGACTCGCACTCTTTCTGGCTTCCGATGCATCGAGTTATATCACGTGATCAGATTTTCTTATAGATGGGGGGTATAGTCTCAAGGGTAAATAAAATAAAATTCGAAAAAAAGAAGAATGAGTGTCCTGATTTTGCTTCTTTACTTTTGCGAATTTTGATATTCTGTCGACGAAAATTCCGTCAAAAATTGCAATGTTTCTGTATTTTGCAATTTTAGGAAATGAGTCAAAAACAGAATGCAAAATGAGCAAACAAAAGAAGGACTTTTGGTACTTTTAGTCATAAAAGTACGGAGTATGTTCGAGAATTTGACTAAAAGAAGAAGTAAAATATCAATACAGTCAATCACGGCTGAGGGTTACGCTCGTCAACTCCTCAACCAGATAGACTGTGTTGGGGAAACCTTGTGGAGATGGTCATGCGAACAAATATTTTTGCAATACTGGTTTTGATTGGGATGATCGGTTTGTGCCTCGAGCACTTCGAAATTTTTTTCAACCCAGAGTGGAATATCTCAGTTGTCTTCATCATCGATATTGGGGTTATGGGTGTATTCACTCTGATTTCAATGCTGATTGATCGACTTGAGAAGAAAGAAATCAATCCATAGGTACTCCAACCCATAAAGACCCCGCCCAACAGAAGGCGGGGCTTTGCTTTTTGGATGAATACGATTAGGATTTTCTCGATTCCCGAGTACTATACCGAAAATTAGTTTTCTGAGGGCTTTGGCCCTCATTTTCATCTTTCCCTCACCCTTTTTCTATGTTATTCTCCAACCTGAAACTTATCGAACCCCTTCTACGCGCCCTCGAAGAAGAGAAATATACAAACCCCACGCCGATCCAAGCGCAGGCGATCCCGATCATACTTCAGGGAACGGATCTCCTGGGGTGTGCGCAGACCGGAACTGGGAAAACGGCAGCCTTTGCCCTCCCAATCCTCCAGCTCCTCTCAGCCACTTCTGGGGTCGACACTCCGAGCAATACCTGAAAGAAAGAGTTCCTCAAAGGGCAACGTCATATCCGTTCGCTTATCGTCACGCCGACTCGTGAACTCGCGATCCAGATCGATGAGAGTTTCAAAGCATATGGACGATACACCGGACTTCGTTCGTCGGTAATTTTTGGTGGAGTCGGTCAACACGCTCAGGTTTCCTCACTCCGCAGTGGCGTGGATATCCTCATCGCAACTCCCGGTCGACTCCTCGACCTTATGAATCAGCGGCATATTTCCCTCGCAGATGTCGAGATTTTTGTCCTCGATGAAGCGGATCGGATGCTCGATATGGGATTTATCCACGATGTGAAGAAGCTCCTTGCGGTGCTTCCGAAGAAACGGCAATCCCTCTTTTTCTCGGCGACCATGCCTCCTGAGATCGTGAAACTCGCGCATACCATCCTCCATGAACCTGCGAAAGTGACGGTAACTCCGGTTTCTTCAACCGTCGATATCATCAAGCAATGAGTCTACTTCGTGGATCGTGGCAACAAGAATAACCTCCTTCTCAATATCCTCAAAGACCCTGCGATCAAAACCGCTCTCGTCTTTACTCGTACGAAGCACGGAGCCAATAAAGTCGTCAAAGTCCTCATCGAAAATGGAATTACCGCGGATGCTATCCACGGTAATAAAGCTCAGAATGCTCGTCAGCGTGCACTTCAGAGTTTCAAGGAACAAACCACTCGAGTCCTCGTCGCCACCGATATCGCTGCTCGTGGAATCGATGTGGACTCCCTCGAGTTCGTCATCAACTATGAAATCCCGAATATCGCCGAAACCTACGTCCATCGTATCGGACGAACCGGTCGAGCCGGAGCCAAGGGAACGGCCCTCTCCTTCTCAGATGCAGAAGAAAAAGAATACCTTCGAGATATAGAAAAACTGATCGGAAAAAGAGTACCAGTGATCGAAGGGCATCCTTTTCCGCTGATGGACTATAACCCTATCAAGATGCCGAAGATACAGGGTCGTGGAAATCCGAGTAGTCCAAAACCAAAAACTGATTCGAAACCTGCCTACCCCAAAGCAGGTGGAGAGCGATCTCGTAATTCAGTTTATCCCAAGGTACGCACTTCAGAAACTCGAGATCCAAGCACATCCAGAGGAATGGAAACTGAGCGAAGAGGAGGACCATATCCTTCGAAAGGAACTCCGGAATCCCTTTTCCCAAAACGAAAAACCTTTACCACTGAAAGAACTGCCTGATATACTTCTCGTCCACTTGGATGAGAGGCACGCTCAGCAGAATGAGGTGAACGATATAAGCCTGGGTACATTAAGCCCGCTCGTGATACCCGTACTGAGAAGCCTCGCGTTGCCTACCAGGGAAATAGTAAACCCACCCCACCAAAGTATCGAAGCGCTCGTGATGACGCGACTGAAACGCCTCGTGGAAACTGGGAGAAACCAGGAAAACCAAGCTTTGGGAAGCCAGAGCGAGATACTTTCCCGAAAAAATCATGGAAAGAAGATGGAGACAAGCCCAATAAATCATGGAGCCCTGAGGGATCTGCATCGAAATCGCCCTACCCACGACCCAAACCATCAGAAACAGGAAAGCCCAAGAAGTACTATGGAAAATCGAATGCGGACCGGTAGAGAGTATTTGAATTTTATATAAAAAGTGTTATTATATAATAAGTAATTTTTATATACTTCCATTGAATCTTTTTCTGCTCGGTTTCCCAGGTGATCCACCCCTCACCATAGAACAAGTCAAAGAAGAAATCGACTCACGCATCGAGAGGATTGTTTGATCTGATAATTCCGTCGGAAAACTCGTAGCTTGACTGGCAAATATGAGAAGGAATCTGATTCTCCGGCTCCTAGCATGCTGAAACAATCGGCTTCACAATGTTTCACATACCCTCGATGCTCATGGTCGACTCTGCACGCTCCTCGAACACCTGACTCCAGAGGCGGTAAAGAAGCTCAAAATGACTCCAAGAAAAAAAGTGTGGATGGGAGAGACTATGCTCAGGCACGATGATGACCATAGTGGGCATAAGTACAGACAAGATTTCATGTGAGGCCGAGATTCAAATGAAGAATGGTCAGTAAAACTCTTCAGGGACGATGCTAGTACATACGGAGTCAAGATTACAGATATTGATTTTAAAAACTTTAGTAAAGGTATCTATGTGACCACTTTTGCACAAGATGAGAAGTTTTTTGACAAAGAAGATCTGAAGTATCGCGACTATGGACCAAAAACTATTGAAGATTTTTTTATTGTGTTCGCTGATATCGGTGGAGCGATGATGCACGGCTGGGACTATTGGCTGGAGGAGTGATTGCGATATATGGAGGAATTTTGAGATTTTCCTAGTACTCTGGGTGAATGGATTGACGGACGAAAGAAATTCTTAAGGTATCAAGAAAGTATTTACGATAAAATATCGCCATTCATCACAGAATCCTATCGAAATACACTAGAAGCCAATCTCAAAATCTGCCAAGATACACTCATTCATCTTGAATCTGGTAAAGATACAGAAACTCTAGAAAAACGTATCGCTATTCATCCGGAATCTATTTCTTAGTACTTTTGAGGAAAAAATCTCTTTATTTCGATTCTAGTTTTGAATAAACCATGCCATCGAAATTATTCTGAAAAATTTTCATGAATCTATATTTTTATAGAAGAAACTTTTAGCACTACATAAGATATTCACTCAGACAAAACATAAGGCAATCCTTTCTAATCTGTAGGTAGAGCTTTTGGCGGAACTTGAGGAACCGCTCTAAGTTCATCGAGTTTACTTTGAAATATTAGTAATTTATACCAATCACGTAGGTTTGTATTGGGAATTTTTTTTTGTTCGGTAAGTTCGATTTGTAAATCTTCCAGTTTCTTCCCTAATCTTTCGGCTCCGATAAGCTCCTCGAGAGTTCATCGACTGACTCGTGCGACTACAAGTTCTCGAAACTGAGTTTTTATTACCATTTGTCAGAATCTTCTCATCGACTGCTTTCGAATATTGATGGGGTTCTCAGAAACATCATCATCTCATCATTGTCTAATTTCTTGCTCACTCTTTTCGCCTGGTGCTCGGAAATAGTAGACTTCCGTATCGAGATCTACTCAGAAATAGGTCATTTGAGACAAGATAAATGCCATTACCTTTTGTCAAGTCATCCCAGACTCTCCTACCATACCACCGATATAGATGCCATTCGAGCTTTTCACACCGAGATATGGATTCTCTGCATCCAGTTTTACGACAACCGCCAGCGTATCTATTCGATTATTGACTCATGTACTTACGGATATATCTATCAGAGTAACATCCAGACCTGACGTATTTTTTCAAATATATCTTGCCTCTCCGATAGAGCTAAGAAGGGAGCCTCTTTCACCCGGCAGACGGTACGAACTTACCCATCCATCTATCCTATCTCCCAATCGTAAGGCTATGCTTTCGAGCATATGTAGTGGTGCTTCCTGACTGATATCCCGATCATCATAGATGATAGCATTGGGTATTTTATAATCAACAAATAAAGTGGGAGTTCCAGCATTTCCTTTGTATATCGTATCATCTTCTAAGCGGACCAAGAGTCCAATTCCATGAAAAGTAGGAAAATCACTTATCTTCGAAATCAAGAAGCGAACAGCAAAATACTCAGTTCCGAATCTATTTGTTGCAATACGATCAATCGATATATACTCCCCACTTCGAATCTCAACCAGGAGAGGATGTTCGGTAGATTCCCTTACCATTTCTACCGTAAGATCATCTAGAGTCACACATCAAGGATGTGCAGTAAGACGATCGGCCACTTTTCCCTTTGTATGTATATTTAGCTGATATATTTTTCCTTTTGGATTGCAATCTTCTCATCTCATAGCTTTAGCATCTTCTGAAGGATTCAGATATTCAGATAATCTCTGTGCCATAAAAAGCATTAGTTATTTATATCATAGCACTCTTTTTACTTTTTACAAAAGTATTTACTTCTTAGTACTCTTGAGGAAAAACTCTTCGAGTCGTCCGCTTTTTGGCTTCATACTCTTGACCCTGTATCCTTCTTTTTGAAGTATCTGGATCGCATCATCCAGAAGATGTTTCGAGGATACTGTGAGGTCAAGCGTCGTCTCACTCGAGACTGGGGTATAATCTTTCAAAGTTTCTCAGAGATAGTTCCTATCGAGTTCGATCGTGATCACTTCATCTTCCATCGAAGCAAGAAGTTCGCGAATCGGTCCATACTTGACGATGATTCCCTTATCGATGATGGCCATATTTTTACAGAGACTCTCGGCTTCTTCGAGGTAGTGGGTGGTGAGGATGATGGTAGTTCCATTTTTATTGAGTTCTCGGAGGAACTCATACATCCCGTGTCGAAGCTCGAGGTCGACTCCCGCCGTCGGCTCATCGAGGATCAAGAGATGCGGATTATGGACGAGAGCTCGAGCGATCATGAGACGACGTTTCATCCCCCCAGACAGCGTACGAGCCTGGACCTCTCGCTTTTCCCAGAGCCCGAGGGCTCGAAGGTATTTCTCGACACTTGGAGCAGCAGTATCTCTGTCGATTCCATAATATCCAGCTTGAGCAAGGACGATATCATATACCTTTTCGAATATCCCGAAGTTGAATTCTTGAGGGACGACTCCGACTCCCATACGAGCCTCCGCTCCAGCAAGATCGAGATTGTGTCCACCGATGATCACCTCTCCGCTCGACTTATTGACAAGTCCAGATATCACGCCTATAGTTGTCGACTTCCCTGCCCCATTGGGTCCGAGTAGGGCGAAAAAATCTCCTTGTTTGATCTCAAAAGTGACTCACTTCAGAGCTTCTGTCCCATTGGGATAAGTTTTTACAAGATCTTTGATACTAAGAGCGAATTTTTGCATTATAAAAATATTAGGAGTGGACTCATTTTGAAATCTGCCTTTATAAAAAGTAGAGTTTCCTAGTTCTTGCTGTCAGGAATAAGTGGAAGCGTTCCGAGGAAGTCAGACTTTCCGATGGTAAATCCTTGGTTTCGAAGGATAGAGTATGCGACAGAAATATGGAACATAAAGTTCGGTATCGCATAGGAGAGAAGGTATCCGCCACCCTTCATATGCATCCCAGGAAACCAAGGGAATCGTGCCTCTCGAGCTTCCGCACCGACGAAATCTTCTTCTTTGAAGGATTCGAGGAAGGCAATCGTCTTCTCGAGTCTTGCAGCAAGTTCTGCAAGGCTCGTTTCTGTATCTGGATATGATGGGACGTCTTTCCCAGAGAGTCGGCTCGCCATACCCTTGGCATTATCGGTCGCAATCTGAACTTGTTTCATAAAAGGGAACATATCATCCGCAAGCTTCGTATCGAGGACAAATTTCTCAGAAATTCCACGTTCTTTCATCTCGAGTTCGATTTTTTTGAGAAGATTGAGAAGTGCTTTGAGTCGGTCGACGGTGAAGACCACAGAAAGTGTATAGTACATATAAATGATTTAGAAGATAAAGTGAATCGATTATATAGAAAATCGTAATATTTCAAAATCGAGTCTCTAAAATCAATATTCTTCGCAAGAAACAGAGACCTTAAAAATACTGAAAGAGGAAGAAAATTCATTATAGCAATCGAAAAGTTATTATTACGTGCAATTCACGGATGTCGTGATTAGTCAAAAAAATCCGATCATTTTCATAATTCTATCCGGAAAAATAACCTCCGAAAAATCTCAACGTTTATCTCACTCCTACTCTCCGATACTATCTTTCTGAGAGGAGTTATAAAAGAGTCTCGCAAATCGAATCTCATCATAGCCAAAACCTTCTCAGAGGTATTCCCGTACGGGCGAAAGGTGTTCAGTATCTAGCTCTTGGAATGCCGAGAGAATTGTATGCAATCGTTCCTCATCATCTGGGCGGTACGGAGTAAGATCGAACTCCGCCCCATCCTTTACGAGTGCCTCGATATGCGTCAGTATAGTCGAGGATTTGAGTCATCGGAGATTCGCGATTTCCTCGATCGGGAGTTTTTTCGTGAGAAAATGGAGCGTCTCTTCATAAGTCGACGTCTTCGATCCAAGGGGGTGAAATGATTTTTTCTGAGGCTCGAGCACTCCTCCAAATCGAGAAATAGCGAGCTCTTGTCTCGTTTTTTTCTCAGCATCAGAGAGGCTCGAGAGCCGATCGACTACTTCTCGAGAGGTCGCTTGGAGGACGCTATCGTAGGCTCGAACTCGGTCATCAATCTCGAGGGCTCGACTATTGATCCCCCGCAGAATCAGTCCATCGAGCGACCGTACTCGGGAGAGCGCGACATAACCTTGTCCCGCGACAAAGGCATCCGAGAGATCCATCACCGCACTATCGAGGGTCATTCACTGACTCTTGTGAACCGTGATCGCCCAGGCGAGACGAAGGGGAACCTGAGCGATCGAGGCTTTCACTCGTCCGTCTTCTTCGATAGACCAGCTCATCGGTTCAGCGATGATCTTCTCCCGAGTCAGGAGTTCGACGATTGGGAAGCTCTCATGACGCCCGACGATGTGGCCGATAGAACCATTCACATACCCAGCTTCGAAGTTATTTTTCACAAACATCACTCGAGCTCATTTTTTAAGCACAAGTTTCTCGGGAGCAAGGCATCACTTCTTGAGGGATTCGACGAGTTTTTCAGCTCCCTGACTCATCATATCGAAGACGAAAATATCATCTCGGATTCGATCCAGCCGCTCCGTATTGTAGGTATCGACCGCAGCATTGTGAGTGAAGAGCTCAGTATGATCCTCGGTCGTTACCGGGATCTTCCGCGAAGAGAGGAGCTTCAGTGAATACTCAGATACCTCACCATTCCTGATTTCACCCAGGACATCGAGGAGCGGATCATCTCCCTGACGAAACTGCCCTTCGAGAACACAGGTCGCAAGACGGAACTCTTTCCATGAGGGATGTTCGAAGGCGAATTCACTCGACCCTCATCGACTCACGGGTGGAAGCTGGAAGAAGTCTCCGACGAGTACCACCTGCATCCCTCCGAATGGATCTTGCGAAATACGTGCAAACCGGAGAAGTCGATCGAGAGAAGCGAGAAATTCTCCTCCGAGCATAGAAATCTCATCGATGATCAGGACTGAGGTCTTCATAAATCGCTTCATCAGATACTCTTTTGTCATGATGTGTTCGATATCTTCATCTGTGAGGCTCTCTCGTATCCCCATCCCGCTCCAAGAGTGAAGCGTCATCCCCCCGATATGCGTCGCGGCAATTCCGGTCGAAGCTGTGATCGCGACCGTGAGGGCATGCTCATGGCAGTAGGTAATAAATCGGTTCACGAGAAAGGTCTTCCCTGATCCCGCCGGACCCGTCAGGAATACATTGTACCCCATCTTCAGTATGTCAAACGCCTGATCTTGATTCATACGGTGAGTGTATGAAAAAAGTGCGGAAAAACAAAGAAAAATCCCTCAAGGAGAGGGATTTCCGTTATACTAGGCAGCAAGTTGAAGTTCTTCATCAGCAAGTGCTGGGATCTCACGGAATAGTCATGGAAATTTCAAGACGGTTGCCCTGAGTTCTGGATTTCAAGGAGTCGTATAGAGAACTAGATTTGTTGGAGATGTATGCATTATATGAAGCAGTTTTTGCATTTCTTCAGGCAGTCATCTAGCCATGAGTGCGATTCTCACGAGAGGATCAATCCTTGATCTTGTATCTTGAATAGCCCTTTCGAGTTCGAGAAGAAAATCTTCACCCTCTAGCGTAAGGAGACTAGGAATATCTCATCTTAGAGATTGTATTTCTCTTATTGTTTTATGTTTATTGACGACGAGTCAATCTGAATGAATAAGTTCGAGTCACTTTGCCAATCCTATATCTGCTTGAGTATAGTCTTGATCTCTCATGTCTCAACCCTTGTGACATACAATTGCATAGGCCCTGGCTCTTACACTGTCAGTAAAATCAAATTTATCAGTTGAAAAAACTCATCCTATTTCCTCGATACTTCGACCTTCGGTACTATGAAAATGCACTCCGAAACGATCGACTATTTGATATGTAACTGAACTCGGGTGGTTGCTAACTCAAGACCGGTTCGTGGCACAGGCGACATGAACTCCGTTATTTTGCTCTCAGGGATTGAGACGAGCATTTGGATCAAGCATACTTGCATCGGTTCTTGTATATTGGATCATAGTTGATGTGAAAGAGAGATCTATATTATAAAACTCCGACTCTCTGTCAAGACATTTTATAAAATATATGAGAAATATATAAATATTTCAGCAAATGGAAGGTAAAAATGATTTCTCCTTGATTTTCTAGATACTAACATCATACTGTTATTTTCTACCTTTTCCACCGTTCCATAGCTCCAATCCTACCCGCCCACCAACGAACTAATTAGCTAACATGTAAATCAGCCAACTTTTAACCTGTAACCTTCAACTTGCAACTTTTACTTTTTATCTTTTAACTTTTAACTCTCCCCAATGTCTCCCCTCTGGTCGATGTACATCCAGTTTGTCCTCTCCGTCCCGCTCTCGGTGATGCTCTATCGATACTGGAAAGAGCAAAACTGGATGATGGTACTCATCCTCGGGGCGATTTCAGTGGCAACGTATTTTATATAAAATAATCTCGTAAAAAAAGGTATTATTGTTTTATAATTTAATTAATGGGTATTTCAATCAAGGATAGACATTATAGATAAATATCTGGCTTGTCCTGCTAAAAGTAACTCTCAGTCAATTCCCCTCGAACCTGTTAAATTCTGAACAATAGCACTTCTTAAGTCTTGTAATGCACGAGACATGGCCTGTAATATGGCTTCATTCTGTATATTAAACTTTCCACTAAGTTCTGAATTCTGAACTTGATGATTAACGTATTGGCCTGCGTAATTTACAAGTGATACAAAGTCACTTCTTGAATCCATAGCTCTTTGTAAATCTCAAATTTTAACATATTGATTAAACCTATTCAAAACTTGCCTAAGATAACCATCAAAATTTACTAAGTTTTCAATATCCGGAATACAATGTAAAGAGTAATCGCATACATCTGGTTTCTGATCGAGTCTCGACATATAATAATAGGTTAAATAATAAAGAACTACCTCAGTATATATTTTATTTTAAAATTTCAATACGATATTTTATAAATTTGTAAATCATATTTCTGAAAATATATAAAATTCTCTTGAAATATTTTTTAGCACGTATATAATATAAGTGCTAATTTAGAAATACCTGCATCTCGATTTCAGAGAAATCGACGTATAGATGCTGGCTTCTAGACAGCACATCAGGAGGATATATAGAAATTATTCTATCCGATTCCTCCGATCTCAATCATTACTTTTATTTCTTAACCTCCCCCCTCCTATGTTTCGATGACGCATCGTTTCCCGTTCGAATGTGAACGGCAAAGTACATACCTTCCAGAAAGATTTCGATGACTATGATGACTATCAGGGGTTTCTTGATTGCAACCCTGAATACCATCCATCGAGTTTCTTCCGAAACTTCTGGAACCCATGGGCGACGCTTGATGGCTTCATGACTCCGAGAATCGGTGAGATGCGATCTCTCCCAGCAAATACCAAATATCTCCCTGAAGGGGTAGATCTCGAAAAATATGAAAAACGCCGACTTGAAAAGCGGCAGACAGAAGCTGAGAAAGCAGAGAAACGTCACTCGCTCGAGGGCACCAAGGAATATCTGGAAGACTTCTTATGAGAAAATCCAGGTGATCCAGATGCGATAGCTGACCTTGAAAAAATAGAGAAAGAGCTCAAAGCTCTCGTCTAAGTAGGTAATCCTGAATGTAAAGATTCAGGATTTTCTTACGTTATTCTTACTGATAGTTCGTAATATACATTTTTAATTCTTTTACTATTTTTATGGAACATAAAGATTCAAAAGAAGTCCAAACGGAGTTCAGCGCCATTCCTCAAAAGTCGCCTTCAGATCGAAAGTGGCAAACATTTTATAAAAACTGACCACTCCTTATGCTCACTGGAGTATTTCTCCTCGTTATCTTCATGATTATCATATACTATGAAGCACGTCTTCGATCTGGTGAATATGGGATGATGGAATATCGACCTCAAATGATGCACTATGAAAATATAACCACACCGGATTGGAATGAGTGGGAACAAGAGAGTGATGGGTATTGGCAAAAATTTGATCATCGAATAGCAGCTATGATGGAACACAATAATAGAGTATTCCAGAATCTAGAAACTCTCCCCACGTCCGAGAATCCTATCGGGAAATACTCAGGGACAAAGGTAGTCAATAATGATTCATTTACCTATTCGCTCGAGGTCGGAACAGGCTCTCTCACTGGAAGTATTTCTGGCACGGATAGTGGAACCATCGAATCGGTAGTCAAAGATATATCAAATCTCGGGTACAAGGTAAGCAAAGTAGACTGAGGGTGATATAGTATTCTCGGTGGAACTGGGATAGCAAGAGAAGTTCTCGATATTCTCGGGCGGTAACATTACTACTCATTAAATGATTTAATATTTACTAATCAATGAGGAACTGAATTGGCTGACCAAAAGGGGTTAATCCCATAAGACGAGATATTCTGGATTCGGTTAATGACCGAAGTGTAAGTGCATTATTATATGGTATTTGGGTTCATTCTCTGAGTGTAGTTCACTTTGGAATTCTCTCAAATCAAATTGCCTTTAAAGTTGGGATAAGCATATACCGTCTATCTTTATGATCTCTTTGTGCCAATTTATCTTCAGGATCCATTACTCATATTCAGTCTAGTGCAATACGCGAAGCAGTTACTCATACAAGATTGGGAATTATGATGGATTGTCCATCACCTGGTTTTGGATATCAGTCGTGTCGCATAAGCTGTACTCATTGACTTTCCATTGATCGTAAAACATAACTATACCGTAGTTCAGGATAATTCATAAAAGATATTTACTTTATTAAGTTTTCAGATGATATAATTTCTTATCTCTCTGTCAAGACATTTTTCGAAAATATCGTAGAGTAAATAATTCGCAAAAACTATATTTTCGAATAAAATAACTTAAATTTCACTCTTATGCTTTTCAAAGCTCTCATCCCCTCTCCTCTCGGTGATCTGATCGCCGTAGCAGATACATACCATCTCCTGATGCTTGAGTTTGCTGACAACCCAGAACTCAAGAGAAAAATTTCTAACCTTACGACGAAACAAATCGTTCTGCAAACTGAATCATTTGGATTGAGCGAGGATGAAGGAAAGTCTACCATTCTCAATCTGACCAAACTCGAACTCTGACAATATTTCGAAGGGAAACGAAAGATTTTTACCATTCCAGTAACACTGCGTGGGACGGAGTTCCAGATGAAGGCGTGGAAAGCTCTCGAATCCATCCCCTACGGAGAAACACGCAACTACCTCGAAGAAGCAACCATGATCGGCAACCCCCGAGCGGTACGCGCTATCGGTGGAGCGAATCATCATAATCCTATCGTCATCATCATCCCCTGCCATCGAGTCATTGGGAAATCAGGAAAACTCGTCGGGTACGGTGGTGGAATGGAGCGGAAAAAATGGCTTCTCGAACACGAAAAAGGAGCAGGAAATTAATAATTGGAAGTATTCTTTTTAACATCTAGAGAAAGGAGTACACTTCCTGACCACATTTCTCCTGTCATAAGACTTTCGGAAATAATGAGCCGATACGATCCACTCTGCGTCAGTGGATAACTGATATCTTTTCCAAAGGGTCCGTCACTCGTTCCATCCGGAGCAATAATCTGATTGAATCGAATATTGGCCTGAGTGTCTCGAGGAGTTTCGAGTTTCGCGATAAGGGTCTGTCAACTTTCAGAAAGAAAATGAATAGAGAGAGTAGAGCCTGAGCCATGGAAAATAGTAAGATTTCCCTTCCCACCTTGTAAACTCAGCGTATAATCCTTTTGTTCTTTTTCCATAAGACTGACTGATGCTGGGCTCACTGTGGTAGGTATCATAGTACCCGTATCAACCACTGAAACTGGAGTCTGCATTCATCACGAAGAAGTACATGAAGATAGTAGAAGCAAGCTAAAGTAAACAGAAAAGAATTGTTTCATATCAAAATAGTTATTGATATCATATCCTATACCGATATCTCTAGGCAACAAAGAAAATTCCAAGACAAGTTCTGTTGAGTGAATAATTTCGAGCTAGAGTAGAATCCGGTATAAATCGTGCCCGCGAGGAATTTGTTATGATTATTCTCAGGTATACTTTCCACATGCTTTATGGGTAAAGTTGGATAGGACAAAGATATTTTTAGAATATCTTATCTGCTATCGGATAGATGGCATCGACCCAGAGAGCATACTGCTTCGCTGAGGGATGGAGTCCATCAGAAGCTACGAGACTCAGATCTCACGAGACAAGTAAACTTACAGAAAATATATCAATGACCGGTATACCGTATGGTTTCGCGAGTTCTCTGATAGCTTGATTATATGCTCTGAGCCCTGACTCTATAGTCATAGGATCTCCTGTCTTCTTCCCGAGAGGAGTCTTCCCATAGTCAGGAATATCGAGAATGAGAACTCTCGCTTCTGGCGCTCTCCGTCTTATCTCTTCGAGGACATATGCATATCTCATACGGAACTCCGAGATAGTCACTCATCGGAAATAGTCATTGACCCCGATCTGAAGCGTGATAAAATCTGGATGATACTGATCTATGAGTGGGAGCTCATGCTCGATCAAGTCGAGAGTCGTATATCCTGTGACACTGGGATTGGCTACGAGATTGACCTCTTTCTTACTCATTTTCAGCCGGGATACGAGTATATTCGGCCATCTCTCGGATTCTGATATTCCCTCACCGATAGTATAGGAGTCTCAGAGTGCTACATAGCTCATAGGCTTAGGATCTCGATACATTGAAAAAGATCATATTACAATAATGATAAAAATAAAAGTAATAATAGTAATTTTCATAAAGAGAATGCTTATTTTGAGACAAAAGTAATTCTAAAAAAACACTAAAGGTGGATATAGTAGATATCATATCCTCTCTCGGTTTTCTCATTTTGCAATAGACCTCCGAACTTCAATGCTAGTCTTCGACTTGGCTCGTTCGCAGGATGAAGAGAATGCACGAGAAATGTATGTACGGTATGTTCTCGAGCCCAGGAAATAAGCTCAGTATATGCTTCGCTCGCATAGCCTTTCCCCTGCTCACCTTCTCGTATCCAGATGCCGATATTGAGCTCTCAGGATTCGAGGAGTCTCAGTCTTCCACAGCCGAGGAGTCTCTTTGAGTCTTTTGAGAGGATGAAGTTCTCGAATTCCTCTCCTATATAGATTTTCTCCTCTGCCGTTCGGATAAACTCGACTTCCTCCTCATAGGTTGGAAGTTTTGGCGAGACGTAGAAATCTTTGTTCGCCTTGCAAAACTCCTCTAGAAGCTCATGGATATCGACTCTTCCATCAACCGAGAATGGGACGAGGACGCATCGTGGGGTTTCGATGCAGGAAGTCATGAGGTCGAGATGAGGGTTTTTGAGGAAAGAAATGTTCCTTATTCTACTTCTTCCAGATTCAGATTCTTTTTCTGCATATCTGCACCACTATGAACTTCTCATAATGCGAATTCTATGACTCCCTGAATTTCATCACTGATTCCTAGTGCTAAAATATGTGTTCGAATTTCTCTAAGCCTATCAATAGCAGGGCTCAACATCGTATCAAGCGCTCGCGTATCAACTCCTAATTTTCTTACTGTCATTCTCCATACGATAGAATCCTGAGAATCATGTGCAGCGAGGACTTCTCCGATGAGTCTTGAGACCTCGAATTGGTTTCATCGTACATCTTGTACGGCTCCTGCAAGAGCAATTCATGATTTCTCATACATTTCATCAAGATACGCTGTTCCAGAATCCGTAGTAAATGCAGACATAAAAATAAAAATTAGGAATTCAGATAACTATATTTTATAAAAATATTTTGTCAATTTTATTTTTTGATGTTGTAATTAGAGAGTAGGGGTTGAGAGTTTTTGAGGAAGGATGTGCACTCTTAAAGGACATTAGGAAAAATTTTAGCAATTCCAATCGCATCAACTATCCAAACTTCATCCAAGATATATATTTCATCATCCCATTGATGATCGCTAAAATACTCCTCAAAATCTTCTATTTTTGTGAGAGCGAGAGAACTTACGTCAATCAGTAATAAAAGCTTTTTAGATTCAATTCAATCATACTTTTTTCAATTCTTTTCATTAATTAATGAAATTATCTCATGGAAAGCCTGTGAGTCTGGTTAGACTAAAAGTCCCGAAGATGGTAGACTGATTCAAGTAGAAGTCTCTATCAAAGCCGCTTCTGTACGAGGGAATTTTATTTTTCATCAAGTCTTTAGAATATTCATCTCTCTATTCAAATTTTCCGAATAAAATCCTCTAGTAATTTCTATACATAAATCTTCATTGCAGATACAATCAGGCTCATTTAACTTTCATTGCTCACCTCATTTAATGAATTCAAACTTTGTTCAGAAATTTTCATTAAATATTTCTAGAAAAAACTTACATAATCGTTCTTCATAAGTATTCTTTGAAGTTTTTTTATTCATACATCATTATTATATCCTCTCCTTCCCTCACATATAATTCCTGAGTACTTTCGGTACGGTGATGGTTGCATCGGCGTTTTGGTAGTTCTCCATGATCGCGACGAGAGCACGCCCACACGCGAATGCAGTCGCGTCATTGGTATGGATAAGCTCGACTTCGCCAGAAGTTCTGCGGACACGAGTCTGGAGGCGACGCGCTTGATAGTCCGTCATATAGTCGGCGGTATGCGTTTCACGATATTTCTGCTGACCAGGAAGCCATGCTTCGATATCTGAACCCTTCGCATTCGGCTTTCCGATATCGAAGGTACACTTCTGAAGCTTCTGGTACGGGATCTCGAGCGCTTGCATGAGGTATTCCTGGAGTCCTGCGAAGAGGAGGTGTTCATCGTGTGAGGTCTCAGCAGTTGAAAATGACTCCATCTCGAGTTTATCGAACTGGTGCATACGGATTATCCCTTCCATATCTTTCCCATAGGTACCAGCCTCACCGCGGAATGATGTCGCATATCCGAGATATCGGACGGGCATTTCTGCTTCTGAGAAAATTTCTCCCGCATGCATAGAGCCGAGGACATGCTCGGCAGATCCCTGAAGCCAGAGGTCTTGTCACTCGATCTTGTATCGCTCTTCTCGTGGTTCGAGTCGATCCATCGCTTCATATGGAGCCGTCTTGATCATATATGGTGGAAGCACGGGAGTGAATGGCTTATTCGATACTTTGAGCTTGTGTTCAGCAATTACTTTGTCGAGAACGGTAGAATCTCAGAGCGAATCCATCACCCACTGGATGAGGGCAAACTGGAGCTTCACGAGGTCACCCTTCAGGTAGGCAAAACGAGATCCTGCGACATTGGCCGCGCGCTCTTTATCGATCCATCCACGGATGGCAGCGATTTCTGCGTGATTTCGGATTGGGAAGTCGAATGTTCGAATCTTTCCCCATTGTTTGACGACCACATTTTCTTCTTCAGTAAGTCCGATCGGAGTATCTGCGGTTGGAATATTTGGGATGAGTTTGTAGAGAGTCAGAAACTCTGTCTCGATAGTTTCGAATTCTTTTTCCCCGAGTTGAATCTTTTCCTTGAGCAATTTCGCTTCCTCGAGGAGTTTCGGTTCTGGTTTCCCTTTTCCCATAGTCGACGAGAGTTCATTGCGTCTGGCGCGCAGAGTATCAAGATCCTGCTGAAGTTTCAGGCGTTTCGTATCGAGAGTAATTACCAGGTCCAGATCGACACCTTTTGTCACTTTATCATGAAGTGCCTTTCGAACGAGGTCTGGATTGGTACGCAGTATTTTGAGATCTATCATAAAATGGAGTTTGGATTATTGGAGTATTAGTATTTTGGACTCGAAAGGTCAAAAGATACAGTACCTTAAAGCTCCACCCAATATACAAAATTCGTTATTTTTTGCAATAGAAAGAAACATATGATAAAGTATGAGTATGCAATTCTTCCGCCACCACTACACGCGATGGGAAATCCTTTTGAAGCGAATCGAAGCATTCTTTGTCGGAGCGGCTATTATCCTATTCTGGCGGGGCATCTGGAACCTCGCAGATCACTATCTCTTCCCCGGTCAGTCGAACCTATCCGCCTTTTCCTCTCTCTTTATCGGGCTCGGTATCCTCATCCTCTCGAGAAACTTCGTCAACCAATTCCTCGACGAAGCCGTCGAAGAGGCCGATAAATAAATCCCACGAGCTCGTGGGATTTTTTGATTGTATTTTCCCTCTATTCTTTTATAATCAGTCTATTCTAATGCCTTACCTTGTCACTCTATACCACCTATCGCCCGAAAGATTGGGATTCTATAGTCGGTCAAGACTATACGACGACGATCCTCAGAAATGCCCTCAAACTTGATCGAGTTGGACACGCCTACCTCTTTCATGGATCTCGCGGAACGGGAAAGACGACGAGTGCTCGTATTCTCGCTAAGGCGGTGAACTGTACCAACCTCCAGAATGGAAATCCCTGTCATGAGTGTATCCACTGCAAGGCCTTCGATACCGCTACGATGCTCGATGTGATCGAGATCGATGCAGCGAGTAATACTGGGGTCGACAATATCCGAGATCTCATCGATAAGGCAAGATTCGAACCGAACCAATGAAAGTTCAAGGTCTACATCATCGACGAGGTCCATATGCTTTCGACCGGAGCGTTCAATGCTCTTCTCAAAATCCTCGAAGAGCCACCAAAACATGTGAAATTTATCCTCGCGACCACCGAGATAGATAAAGTCCCCGAAACGATACGGTCTCGGACTCAAAGATTCGATTTTCGAAAAATAGTCGATGCTGATATTATCGGATATTTGAAATATATCTGTAAGAAAGAGTGAATCGATGCTGAAGAGAAAGCACTCTCACTTATCGCTCGTACGGCGAGATGAGGAATGCGAGATGCTATCACCCTTCTCGAACAAAATCGGCTTGACGATACCATACGATTTGACTATGTAAAAGCGACTCTGATGATCGTCGATGACGAAAGACTTGATAGTACGATCGAAGCCCTGAGGGAAGGTAATATCAATACACTTCTGAAGGAAATCGAAACACTCAGATCGGGACATATTCATACTCGTTCGTATATCGAACAGCTTCTCTATAGGCTCCGTGATATTCTTTTTGAACATATCGGGAATACTACCTACGGAGAGTACGATACTATATTCCAGATCGTTATGGAAGCTCATGGAAAACTTCGGTCCTTTCCTGATGGGATGATGCTGATCGAGACGACACTCCTCAGAGCACTAAAAAAAGATGCTATAGCAAAACAAGAGGTATGAACTCATATAAAACCAAAAAAGACAATAGAAGGGATCAAATCTGTCTCTACGTCTAGTAATGATACAAAACTACATATGGAAACTGGGGTTCATCAAGTACAAGAATCTATGATTTGAACAAATATAAAACCAGAATTGACTAATAAATGAACTTCTTCTAACTCTGAGGATTCTATTATTACCTTGGAGATCAAAGATAGTTCTCAAAAAACGAGTAATGGGACGTCTGTCACAAAAATCCCAGAACCTGGAACCTGAAACTCACAACTGGAAACTCTCAACATGAAATCTGCAACATGAAACCTGCAACATGATACTGCCTTCTCCTTCTCGAAACTCTTACAACATCTCAAGGGAGTGAAACCAGCACTCGTCTCTGACCTCAGGAATGCTCGGTTCGAAATCGAATGAACTGTCATTACTTTCATCTTTCCAACAAACTGGACCCATGATCGTGTCAATACGAGTACCGTAAAACACTTCCTCTCAGAGGTACTCACTGGACTTTTCTGAAATGAGTGGACGATCGCTTGTAAACTCGAGACTCAGGATAAACCTCAACTCACGACTCTCGCTGACGGAATTTTCTAAATCCTTTCTTTATGATTCCCCTTCGCCAATCGCTCGGCATCATCTTTGCTCCTACTTTTTGGAAGAAGTTGACTTCTTTCACTTTGCTTCTCATCACTGGATGGATACTCAGTGACTTTTTAGCATTATTTTTCATCACCTTCATCTTTGCTTACATATTCCTCGAGCTTGGGGAAAACCTTGCAAAACGGGTACATGCTTGGTGAGAGCGAGGAAAGCCAGATACACCGCATCGACTCGCGAGAAGGTATGCTACGACGAACATCATGGTCACGATTCTTTACTGTATCTTTATATCTATCGTGATATTTATCTTCATAAGCATCCTACCGAAAATCAAAACAGATATTTCTGAAATTATTAAAAATACGTCCTCCTATGCTCAACAGGGTCAAGAATTTATCAAACGAATCGAGGATTCTACGAGCCTCGAACTCGGACTAGACGCTACCGTAGGAGAGCTTCTCAGTCGTCAGAATCTGGAATCTATCGGGCAGGCCATTATTGGCCATATTACCAATGCGGGAATCGTACTGACGAAGTTTTTTATTGCAATGATTCTCTCCTATATTTTTATTATAGAGCGGAAAAAAATCAATGATTTTCTCCAGAGAATTCGACAGGGAAATTTCTCCTTCCTGTATGATGAATGGGCAATTATCGCACAAAAAATGGGAAAATGATTCGGCCTCATCTTCAAGGCCCAGTCGATTATCGCCCTCGTGAATGCTATATTGACCACTATTTGACTCCTCACCATTAGTTACTTCCATGGAGGAACATCTTTCCCCTATATTGTAACTCTCTCCCTTATCGTCTTTATCTTTGGATTTATCCCTGTATTCGGTACCTTTCTTTCGGGGGTTCCTATCCTGATTATCGGTTATGGATATGGATCAACGGGAAATGATAGCCTCCTTATAGTTTCGGCCTGTCTCGCCATGATAGCGGTCGTTCATATCGTCGAAGCGTACTATCTCAATCCCAAGATCGTCTCTTCCTATATCCACTTCCCGGTTTTTATTACCTTTATGATCCTGTTGATATCGGAACACTACTTCGGACTCATCGGCCTCCTGATAGGAGTTCCTCTGTTCTCGATCCTCGTTTCATTTCTGGAAGACTTTGACCTCTATATCAATGAAGTCCGAGCACAGTTTCGATTTTTATCCAAATAGTATGATTTCTCGGATCGATACTGCAAGGATTACGACATTCTTCTCTCTGGAGACGGAGAAACCAGTTATCGTGATCTACGGACCGACCGCCTCAGGAAAAACTGGACTTTCGGTCGATATAGCAACATCCTACGGTGGTGAGATTATTTCCGCGGATTCGAGGCAGATCTACCGCGGTCTTGATATCGGTACGGGGAAGATCACGCAAGAGGAAATGAGTGAGGTTCCTCATCATATGATCGATATTATCACTCCTGATAAGGATTTTTCTGTAGTGGAATATCGAAACTTGGCCCTCCCCATCCTGGAAAATATCTGGAAACGGGGGAAAATCCCCATCATCTGCGGGGGAACAGGACTCTATATCGATAGCCTCATCTATGAGCGAAGCTTTCCGAAAATCCCTCCTGATAAAGAACGTAGAAATAAGCTCGAAGCGCTGGCGAAGAAAGAGTGAAACCTCGCCGTCTGGGACATACTCTCCAAGCAAGATCCCGAGTATGCTGAGTCCCTCCACCCAAATAATCTAAACTATATCATACGCGCCATCGAGGTCTTCGAGGCGACCGGATCATCAAAATCCCTCATCCGAGATCCCCAAGTGCTGAAATATCCAACCCTCTTCCTCACGCCATACGGAGAATCAGAGTTCATACCGAATACATCATTTGCTCCATCAAGAATGGATAGAAAAATACGAAAACTTCGAGTTCCACCCGAAAGAGAAATCCTCTATAGAAAAATCGACGAACGAATCGATGAGATGTTTTCTCATTGACTCACAGAAGAAGTATGATACAATATATGAGTATATGGAGCTCATTGCCCAGGACTCAAGACTATCGGATACTCCGAAGTCGTCGACTACCTGGAATGAAAAACTTCTCTCCAGGAAGCAATAGAGCTGGTCAAACAGCACAATCGCAACTACGCAAAACGCCAAATAACCTGGAATAAGAAATATGAATTTATAACTAATTAACTCTTATTTATGCTCACCGCTGAACCAACTACATCTTGAGTAGCTAATCCTACTAAGGTTATTCCTCTTGCTAAACTTGAGTTGCTTGATTGAGTAATTCTTAAGAATGGAGATGTTCTCTCTTTGTTAAGGGATGAAACATTTCTATCTCTCGATAGAATCAGATCGATTTACCTCCATAGAAATGCAGTAGAATCTCTTGATGAACTTCTCAGTGAAGTGCACAAAGATAAACATATTAGCAAGGAAAGAAAGAGTATGTTTTTTCAGGTAGCTAGTTTTGATAAAAAAAATTCTCCCTTTAGACAATGAGAGTTTTTAATTCTAGCTATTTATCACTATTCACGAATAGAAAATGTTACGGAATCTACTGATACTGTTTTTTCTAGGCTTATTAGACTAGCAAAAAAATATGGAAATGTCGGACTAGAGCCTTTTTTTGAATCAATTATTGGCAAGCCTTGGAATATTCCTAAAATTGGAGTTGTAAAAATTCGAGCATTACTTAAAGTTGAGGCAATTTTTAACTAGAAAATCAGCCTATCTTATACCTCAAATTATCCACATCCCCAGCTCCGAGTAATAGAATAACACTGGAGTTGGGATTTTTGATGTCATATTCCTCTATAAGACGAGCTGTATTTTCGAGTCCGAGACCATTGATGACATTTGGTTGATGCTTGGCAATCTGGGAAATGAGCTTCTCCGTCGTCATCCACTCGACATCTTCTTGTTTATCTCGAGAGAAGTAGATATTCGGGATGACGAGGGTATCTGCAGAACCGAAGGCAGAGGAGAACTCGTCGAGTAGTTCACGAGTTCGAGAATACTGGTGTGGCTGGAAGACGACATAGAGTTTCTTCTCTTGATATTTCTCCTGAATAGCCTGAAGAGTCGGGATAATCTCAGATGGATGGTGCCCATAGTCCGACATGAGGAGATTTCCATGTTTAGTCGTCTTTATAATTTCACTTCGTCTCCAAGATCCCTGATAATTATCCAGTTTTTGAACCATAAATGAATCTTCTAGTCCACAAAGCTTTCCGGACGTAAACGCGAGATACGCATCCTGCAGAAGATGAGTACCCGGAACCTGAAGTTTGAGCTCTGGAATAAACATTTCTTTTTCGACGGTATAGATTTTCTTCTCGCCAGAAGAGAGCATTTCTTCTACTCGAGGGTAGTAGGTGATGGCTGGTTGGCTGGTGAGCTGGTTGGCTGGTGAGCTGGTTGGCTGGTGAGGGTTTCGATACATTCATCTTATTCGAGAAACTTCCTGATTTCTATTTTCAGTTTCCAACCTTCAACTTTCAACTTTTAACTTTCAACCTCCTACGATTATCTTTTTCTCTTCCGGAATATTGAGTTTTTGGGAATTTTCATCATCCGCCGAGATAATGACAAATCCTCTCGTCTGATCCACGATAGATTGAAACGCTGAAATATAATCCTCCAAATTTTTATAGTAGTCGAGATGATCGAGGTCGATATTGGTGATAATCGTGATATACGGCTGGTACTGGAGAAAAGATCGCTTATATTCACAGGCTTCGATGACGAAGTATTCGGATGCTTCATGGTAGAAGTTGGTATTCCCAAGCTGTGGCACCTGCGTGCCGATAATGGCAGAAACTCAAACTGGAGACCCCGCCATTATGGTTGCGATCATCGCAGTCGTGGTAGACTTCCCATGGGAACCCGTGACAGCAATTCCTTTTTTCGGGTTAAATACTTCTCCAAGCGCCACAGGATAAGAAATATGGCGGATTCCGAGTTCACGAGCTCGAGCCAGTTCGACATTCGTGTAAATCTGTGCTTCAGGCGGAAGATCTGGCTTCGTAATAATTGCCTCGGAATAAATCACGAGGTTGGTGTTTTCTGGAAGATTCGATGCTCGGTGTCCGACTGATATGTCCATCCCTTCGTTTCTGAGGGTTTCGAGGAATACTGAATCAGATCCATCAGAACCAGAGATACTATATCCTATACTCTTATAGTAGCGAGCGAGAGCGGAAGCTCCTATCCCACCAATCCCTATGACATGAAGATGCTGTGATTTCATATATCCAATCTATCGATTTTCTAGGAAAAATCTAGTCGATACTTATTTTTCCTTGACGTGGTACATATACATGTAGACCAGGAGGAAGAAACTCCCGTAGAGAAATACGAATTGGACGAGCCCCATCGCTCCAGCTTCAAAGAGTCGACTCGCCGCCAATCGATCTGGATCAGTAATATTCCATACTTGGCCATTCGAGATCACCATCGAAAATGCTTCCTTAAGGAGGCTAATAGGATCCCGGATCACATCCCATGAATTAAATCTAAGGAATCTCCCCAGGTAGACTCATACCATAGAAAGCATGACGACGGACATTATAATGATCCACCCAGTTTTTTTGTGGAAGTGAATATTCATATATCTATGTACGAGTTCCATCGAAGCATAGGCAGAAACCATCCCAGCAAAGGCCATCGAAGTGATAAATAAGATGTCATAGTATATCATCTCTGGGGCTGTGGAGAGGTGTACAAAGTCAGTCAGTATATAGAAGCTATTCGGAAGGAAGAGAATCCAAAAGGCAAAAGCAATCCACCGATACCACCCCTTCCAACTCACAAACCAACCCGCCATAAAATATGGCATAAAAGCGAGGATAAGATTCCAGATAAGGTCAGTAAGATCAAAGGTACCCGACATTCAGATACGAATAAATCCGAGAATTCCGGCGTAGGTACAAAGAACAAAAAAGGCTGGTAGATGCATAGTATAGATTGAGCGACAGAGATACGTAGGAAGTGATGAAGAGTCGGTCTTAGTTCTTTGTTATAAAATGAACTGAGCCCACAAACCTACCAGGCTAGAATAAATAAACTCATTTTATGATAATGAGAACCCATATAAAATCAAAATATTCTATAATTTTCCGATACCAGAAAGTGCTGTTATTATCCAGTCTTTTGGATACTTACCGAGAAGAGCCTGTTCGAAATGAATCGCATATTTGCGATAGACGAGATCATGATTGAGAAAATTGGCTCCAAGTGATAACCAAAGTCTATACATAGTATCGAGATCAAGTCTGTGCCAGAAGCTCGAATAGAGGTCCTGTCGTCCTTCATAGAAATCGATAATATCACCAAGATGGTAGGTTTCATCTATTCGCATTCCTTCCCGAAATGGTTCCTCATGAAAGAGAATACTCGAGAAAGAATAGGCGTAGATCTTCGTCATATCCTCTCAGATAATAGCTATCCGATAGTTTCTATCTCCATTTTTATAAAGCGCCTCTCGGATATTTCCAATAGATGATGCTGCAAAGAAAGGAAGCAGTCGATAGTTGAGTATGCTGAGCACTATCTGTTCGTATTCTAAGGTCCATGATACATGTGAAATAAGTGGTCCACTACTGTACATTCTAGATTCTGGCGTATCCAGAGAACTCTTAAGCTCGATTCGATCAAGAGTGCCGATAGGACACTCTTTTCGAGCATTTATAAAACCATTATTGGTTATTTCATAGATTCTTCCGGGAATTAGCGCCTTCTGCAGAAATTCAAACCCATTTGATTTCGCGAGTCCTACTTCCCGGTCTACCACTTCATCGAGGGGAAATATATTCATACCGGCAAGTCATTCAGAAAAGATAATAGGATAGCATATTCCCTGCCCGATAAATCCGCGTACAAACCCAGGGATTTCGAAAATATTGGGGGTCGTTTCATAGTCTTCGAACTCCCATTTCGCATATCCCCAAGTGATTTCTTCCCGTCGAGTATGGAGGTATTCATTTCTCCATTTAGGGCGTTCGGACTGATCAAGATCAAGGAGTCTGAGATTCCCTTCGAGTTCATTGCGAGAGGCAACATAGCAAACAGTCTCGTAGGATTTGCGGGTAAAGTGCCGATAGAGATACTTCTGGGCTTCCTCAGTATCGGGGATAAGGGTATCGATTTCGGCAAAAAGAAGTTCACTATCACTTGCGACGGAGAGCATCATCACATCGTCTTCATTGGTGACGTCCTCCCCTTCGAGAGCAATAGCCGTGATATCGAGTCCTTTCCAAGTGAGTATGGTCTTATTTCTCAAGTATCGAATATTCGCCTTCGGGAGATACTGACGAAAGAGGGGGTCGAGGTATTCGAGTGTTTCAGACAGAAATAGAACCGGATTTGCCCATTTATAGATTTCTATCAGGGTATAGGGATCGAGGTGATCCGTATGTGAGTGGGAAATATAGATGGCATCGATGGTCGAGAGTTTCTCTGTATCCAACTGTACCTTTACCGTTCGCTCCATCAGGTCTCCGATGACAAAATCTGAGAGCCAGCTATCAACGAGGATGCGAATCATCTGTCCTTCTCGATTCTCGATATCAAGCAAAAATTCAGTATGTCCAAGAGGAGTGATTTTCATATAAACCTACCATATCTGAAATCCATCGGAAAACAAAAGAATTGAGTTTTTTTGAATGAAGAATACGTAAGAACTTTATAACTCTATTCGCGAACGCATTCTGTCTGCTTCCCACAGAGACCGAGCGGTACTATGTCCAAGATCATTACTCACCGGAATCAAGCCACTATTT
>JAYVJC010000013.1:0-12692 GCA_043769645.1 Candidatus Altimarinota bacterium | reverse complement strand
GTTACAAGTTACAAGTTACAAGTTACAAGTTACAAGTTACAAGAATTCATTATAGGAAAATCCAGGTGGTCAAACATATTTTCCATTATTAGAAACGATTTCATTTTATCTCTAGTAACGAAAATGAAGGAAAAGAAGAAAAATAATTTGCCTTTTCAATCAATCTGCGTACAAAAGTGAAAATATTTTTTTGCTTTTATGGGTATAATCTGTTATAATCCATAGAAAATAACCATTTGTCTATATGAATAATGCAAATTATCGTGAACCTAGAGATATATCTCTTGCAATGAGAGAAAAACCTGATAATATTAATGTATTATTAAATTGAGTTTCTTACACTCCTGGAAACACATGATTAGATGCAAGTGTATTAGCAAAATTTAATTGATTCTTAGCTTCTGAAACGGCGGCTAATGATCCTTACTTTCGAGATGAAATAGGAAGAAGACTAGATCGTTGTAAATTAGTACAACAAAGTAGTCCTGATAATATGCCTTATATTAATAATGTCGTGGCATTAGCAATACCGAATAGAGAAGCAAAAGTAGTAGCGAGAATGACTCCAAAAGTAATTAAAACCATGACTGCTTCTGATATTGCAGCTTAATCACAACTACCCTTTCACCGTCCCTGTTATGACGAAAAATTTTCGCCTCGTGACTCTTCTGGAACGTGCTCCTCTCCCTGAGGAAGTGAAGCATAATATTGTGGTTATTTTTAGTGCGCTCTCTTTCGAACGACAACGTCATATTCTCGATCATTGGAATATCTACCTTCTCCGATTTATAGAGGTTCGCGAAGAGGTGGAAGAACAGGTCGCACGAGAGTTCCTCGAAGGACTTCGAGTGATCGATACCCTCCTCGATGAAGCCCTGATCCGTGAGCGTGAGAAATCTGTCATCAAGGCCGAAAACCGTCGATCTACTCGTGAACAACTCGAAGGGACGGTCGCTTATGAACAGATGCAAAAACTCAGAAAGATCAAAGAAATGACTCGTACCGTATGAGTATAAGACCCGACCGGGTCTTTCTTTTTTCATATCACAGCATTCGGTGTGATAACAAGGAGAGACAACTCACTCCGAAATAAAAAAACACCTCCACTTTTTCTGTCAAACTGTAAAACTGTAAAACTATCATACTCACTCCTATGAAACGTGTCATTATTCTCCACAATATCCGATCCCTCCTCAATGTTGGTTCAGTCTTTCGTACGGCAGATGGAGCAGGTTGGGATATGATATACCTCAGTGGATTCACTCCCACTCCTCCGAGAAAAGAAATATCGAAGACAGCACTCGGAGCAGAATCTTGGGTCAAGTGGGAGTACTATGTAGATATTTTCGAACTCATTGAGAAACTACGAGAGGAAAAGTATGCTATAGTGAGTATAGAAACTGGAAAGGATTCCTTTTTATACGATCGATTTGAGGTTCCAGAAAATCTCGCAGTTATAATGGGAAATGAGATCGGGGGAATAGATCAAGGTGTTCTTGATGCATCGGACGCTATTATCGAACTTCCTATGCTCGGAAAAAAAGTTTCACTCAATGTTTCGGTTACAGCAGGTATTATTATGTATGCGTATCGCAAAAGGTAAACCAAAAAGTGACGAAAAGATTTGTAAAAGAAAGAAAGAAATGCTAGTATAAAAGAGTAAACTTTCTTATGAATACTGCCGAAGCAATACCACCAGATGAATCTATTTCTGAGGGTGCAGAACATCAAAATGTAATAACTATATCTGCCAATACCTCGCTCGATGGCTATAGACTCAAAAACTTTTATATGACGAATGCCTTTCAGGGGTTCGTATGGATGATATTCCATTTTTCGGTGGTCTTCTTTTTTACATTTCAGCTCAAAAATGTAGCACTAGTAGGAGTATTTCTCGGAATTGCCAATTTTATAGCTGTCATTCTCGATATTCCGGTGGGTATTTTACAAAAATACTACTCAACAAAAAAATTATTTGTTATTGCTGCCATCGCTCAGCTCGTGGCAACAGCAATATTTTTTAATTTTATATACAATATCTTTGGTGCAGCTGGAAATATTATCCCGACTTTGGGCTCAGAGGCACTTCTTCACTCAAAAGACTGGTTCTTCGGAAATGCCTTGAATTGGGTACTCATACTTATTGCTTCTTTTGCCTATTGATTATCAAAAGAGATCAATGATATTTCTACTTTTTGATACATACTTTCGAACGCAAACCCAAGCGAATATGCAAAAATACTTGCTCGAAATAATATTACCTACGGCCTCGGATCACTCGTAGGACTTATACTCTCAGGAGTGATACTGAGTATAAATCCTACTTTTGCTGTGATGACTCTTTGACTCTTATTAGTTTGATTTATGTCATTTACTCTCAAGTTTTTTGATAACTCAAGTGAGACTATCGAGGCAAAAGATATAGAATCCTTTACTGTAGCTATCAAAAAATCAAATAAGGAAAATATTAAGCAATACCTCGTCAGTACAATTAAAAGGGTAGACCTCCCGACAGTCATCGCTGGTGCTAAGTATGTATTCCTCAAACCCAAACAAAAAAGTATAGCTGCATTTGAATGGAGAGAACTGATACAAGAGAGTCTGATAACTGCTCGTTCTATTTGGAGGATTATGTTCCATATGCCGATATATTTGATCATCTATTGGTCAATGTCTCTAGTACTCCTCTTTGGATTTTGGGATACTTTTGCATCCACCTTTCTCATAGACTTTCTCGATCATGTAAAACCAGGGTGGAGCTATATTTTGCTTGCATTTATAGCACTTCCAGCGATGGGGCTCCAAGAAATGGCAGGAACTATTGCTGAAAAAATCGGTGTAAAAACAGTAGCAATGGCAGGCCTATTTCTTTCAGGAATTTCACTCATCGCGATGTGAATATTTAGTGACGCCGGCGCTATTATGGTACTGAGCTGTGCTCTCGTGAATAGCCTCGGATACTCAGCTGGGATGTCTCTCGGGGTTAACCAGTTTCTTGATAACTACAATAAGATATATGCAAAAACTATGGATCTGAAAGAAATAGATGCCAATGCTTCTGCTGGCCCTATGAAAATATTACAAAATGTAGCGAATGTAGTCGGTCTCGTTTTTGGAGGACTTATCCTCGGGATTCTTGACTACAAATGATTCTTTATCCTTTTCGGAGTTCTCATACTTTGAGTACTCGTCTGGAGTTATATGAAGAAGGATGAGATAGACGCTTAATACATCTAATGCCGTTCCATATAGACCTGTCGATTTTTGAGGAGCTCGACTCTTAAGCTTTGCATTATGGGTTCCAGATCTTTCCCTTTGAGGATAATTTTTTGTCTCCATTCTCACGCATACTTTTCCCAGATATCCTTATCAAAGGAAGAAAAAATATCAGGAGTTTGTATCGTCTGTATCTTATTGATGAGCTTATAGATAATATCTTTTACCATATCCTTAGAAGGATGATGGACCCAGAGGGTGATAAATTCTCCATAAGGAGGATAGAGGAATCGCTCACGGAGTAGGAGTGTTTCAGAGAGAAAAGATTTATAGTTTCCAGAAAGGAGTGTTTCGATAAACGGAGTATCTGTAGCATACGTCTGTATAAGAACAGGAACTCCCATACGCCGCGCGTAAACAATCTGAGTATAAATCTTCTCCTCACGGTCAAACTCAGGAATCGAAAGATCATTGTCTATGAGGAGAAAGGCGATAAGACCTATATCTTCATGAAAGGTCGTAAGTACCATCTGCGTCCCAATAATAATTTCTGCGGTATCAAGCTCATCGAGAAGCGTCAGATTTTCAGATTTTTTAGCATCTGAATCAATACGAACAAGTGTATTCGATGGAAAAAATGCTTTCATTGCGAGTTCAATTTTTTGTATACCTATACCAGTAGGAGTAATACTATTTCCATAACACTTAGGGCACTCTATATATATTGGAGCTATATAATTGCATTGGTGACAAATCAGTCGCTTCGTAGGAGTCGTATGATAGGAAAGGCTGATATAACAATGAGGGCACATTTCCTGATAACCACATTCATTGCAGACATAGGAATGTGCGGAACCACGACGATTATAAATACAGACAACCTTCTTATGATCAGCAAGGGTACGTGTCATACTCTGAAGGAGTTCATCACTCATATAGGGACCATGGGTTTTGGTAGTACCGAGACCAATGATGCTCATCGTTCACTGATTTTCTGTTTGGAGAGTCATCAAGCTAAAAAAAATAATGAATCAGAATAAATATACCGCTCGAGAAAGTGATTTTTTCTAAAAAATTCCTCGAATCTAAATCTCTCGCTTGTAGAAAGCATAGGCATGTTTCTGTCCAGATACTTTTAAGTTATTGTCCGAACCTATCCAAGTTCATCCTCGATAAATTTTACGAATCATTGTACATCTTCATGATTATGATAAATAGATGCATAACGCAAAAAACCTACTTCATCTAGGTCTCGCATCTTTCGAAGGATATCCTTCCCGATACGTTTTGAGGTAATCCCCTGCTTGTTCTGCGCCCATTCATTTTCGAGTGTATTGACGATATCTTCGAGCTTATCAACGCTGAACTTTCTTTTGACCAAGGCTTTCATCATCGAATTCACGACCTTCGTTCGATCATATGGCTCGAGTTCTCAGGATGATTTCATCACCATAAAAGAGACAAATTCTAATCGTTCAAACGTCGTAAATCGCGCTCAGCACTTCTCACACTCACGACGTCGACGGATAGCTTTCCCATCCTCAGTCGTACGAGAATCGATCACCTTTGTATCAAGATTTTTACATTTTGGACATCGCATAGGCGAGAATTAGTATATATGTAGTATATAGAGAGGAACAAAAAATGCAAGAAGCACTATTTCGGATGAATACAGAGGTATGAAGTAAAAAGAACCTTCTATTTTCAGTTTAAGCTTTCAGTTTTTCAGTATATTGTATACCATTTTCCTATACATATTTCCTCTAAAAATCGAATCGAAATCAATATCTTTTAGATACCTTGCTTGAGGATATACTATGATCTCCCTTTTATCTTCTCCTTTACTGAACTATACCGCTGCCCCCGATTGGAAGGGGGGTTTCTTTTTTATTACATCTTCTTTCTACTATTTCTATCTACTCACATCTTTCTGCTATATGCTCATCTACCTACTATTTCACGATCACCTTCTGATATGTTCCATATCCTCGTATCTCTGGATGATATATGAAATAGGCCGTGACTGGAGGAAGGAGGTAAGTTCCTACATTTTCAGGACGGATGAAATACTCATACTGCATCGTATCCCCATACCCGTTCGACGCATGAGCAAAAATACGATCAAGAGTTGATTCGACATGGGACCAGGACCATTGATTTTCTGGGTTCGTATTGGTCGAAATCACCGATGAGTTCGTGAGGAAATTCGACGCTATCGGGCGCCAACCACCCGGGAGATAGTCTTCGACAGCAAAATCAGTCCAGAATTTATCTCTATACTTAGGAATTTTTACCAATATCTTGATACGATATAGGCTTCCCCTTGCAAATACACCATTGAGTACGGGAGTAGTATTGATAAATTTTCCATCGCTATCTACTCAGAGTTTTTCATCGATTTTTTCTATCGTTCGTGTCACATACAGTCCGGCATCATTTTTTGCAGGAACTATGTATGAATCTTTGGGAAAGATGGTATTCGTAAGTGTGAGATAGAGGGGTCGTGGTGTATTTTTCTCAAGAGAAAGAGATTCTCCGGCACGAAAGAGTTCAAAGTTTCTTTGAAAAAAATTATTCCCCGCACTCAGTACTCAATCCGTTTTGAGAACTCAGCTTTTCAAACTTACCTTGATAGTCCCAGGAACTCCGCCCTCAAGCTGGAGGTACTTTGTAAGGGTAAGGAAGGTTTGAAGTTTTTCCTGAGTCGAGTAGTAATACGATGCCCAGTCACGGGAGAGAGAATCTCGTATAAACTGATTGAAGACGACATCTCGTTTTTCCCCATGGTCAAGAAGTAAACGGGCGAAGGCCATCATATCCGCTCACCGATTCCAATAGTACCAGTAATTTTCCTCTGGAATCACTTGTTTCGAAAGATATCGGTTCTCAAAGGATTGGATCAACTGAGGCGTGAGTAACTTCGTAAGTTCGAGTCCATAAAGATACGCCACCCAGCCATGAAGGGTAAGTTTCGTGGTATCTATAGTATTCTTCGCCTTCAAGGCATCTGGATGCTTCGCCATCGCTAGTGTCCAGAATCGATCTGCTTGAGAATTAGCATCTGTATAGAGTCCTTCATGGGTAACGAGATACTGTATCCCATTTTCAGTCATATCGTTCGGAACACTGGCTCCGAGACTTTTCATCGTGAGAAGAGATCTGAGTACATACGGAGTGATAGTAGGATTCTCATTCGTTTCTCAAGCCCAGTAGGTAAATCCACCGCTTGGAAGCTGCATCGTACGAAGCCGGTCAATCCCCACTGCGATGTTTTTGACTGCATCCTCCTTTTTGATACCCGTCGGAAATATGGACTCAACCGCCAGTGCGATCGCATTCGGAAGGGTACTCGAAGTAGTCTGTTCTACGCATCCATAAGGATATTCGAGAAGCGTACGAAAGAGTGCTCGAGAACTCGAAAGGACACTCGTACTGACATCAATGCTGTAGTTTGAAGTCATCATATCGATATTGGACTTCGGACGATCAAGAGGAATCAAGAGTGTAGAACCTGTGAACTCATAGAAGTGAACCGTTCGATTCTCAAAAAGTGGATCAGAGACAATACTGATGGATGACTCTATACTATCCAGAATAGTCTTTCCCTCAGTGAGAGTGAGGGTAAATGGTATATTTGCGCTCGGTTTTTCACTTATGTTTCGAAGGGTGAATATCGTAATTTCCGGGGATTGTGGTTGGAGTTTCAGAACTCTTGATGTGGAACCCGTAAATACCGTTCCGTCTATTTTGAGAGTGAGGAGAGCGGGGGTAATCCGATTCGTAGTATTGAAGGCATTGGCATTGATCGTAAAAACATCTCATCGACGCACTATCATCGGAGCATGGGATTCGATCACATAGTCTTTACGAACATTAATAGTTGATTCAGCTACGCCAAACTGAGAGGATTTGGTATTGGCGATAGCGATGATACGATAATTTGTGATACTATCTGGAAGAGTAAAACTCAGAGTTGCCTTCCCAGAAGTATCTGTCAATACTCCTGGATTGTAGTAGGCAGTATTTTCAAATCGGGTTCGAGTAGAAAGAGCAGAACCATCACCTCACTTCCCTCAAGAACCTCCAGCGACTCCATTTCTTGAAAAGTATCTACGTTCCTCAATACCGATAAGAGAGAGAGCGGTACGCATAGAAAATGGAAGCTTCTGGTAGAACTTCGGTATCACATCAAGATCGATATTTCCGAGGAGAGAAATCAGACTCTCATCCACCACCATCAGAGCAACTTCTCACACAAGTGGCCTTCCAGAAATATCAGTGAGGGCTATATTTAGATGTGTATTTTCTCAGGTTTTATATTCTTTTTTATCGGTCGAAAGATTAATAGTTACTTTTTTATCGGTCATATCCGTAATAATTTCCGTATAGCCAACTCGATATTCAGGAAGTGTAGTTTTCGAATTCGATGGAGCAAATGCTACTACTCCTATATAGGCATTCGGAACGAAACGGTCATCGACTGTATAGTTATATTCGAAGAGATTTCATACGACATCGATATACTTAGATTCAAGCACTCCATGCTTCTCGAGAGTAAGAAGTATTTTGGATTTCTCCCACGGGAGACGTACGAGTATTCGAGCGTTGTCACCGAGGTGGTAGACGGTCTTCTCAGCTATGACCGATATGGCATTGTTTGCAATGCGAGGATTTTTTGCACTCTTGTCACTTCCGACATAGTACACGGTCGTATCAGAAAGACTTATCTCATCTGAACCGCTTCACGAGAGCCCCTTCGGATGCACTCGTATGTGATACTCTCATGAGGACTTCCCCTTCATACTCTGTATCCATTTCTCTGAAGCAATGGTACCCGAGGATACTACAGTATCTTCTTGATGCATCACTTCGCTCTTTCCTCATCGAATATCTTCAACCTGCGTCATAGTGTAAGTTCGAAGAGAGAGTACATATTCATATTTATTCTCATACCATTTGGACCACTTTCCTCTTGCAGGTTTAAACACTCCACTAAGTATATCATCAGAAGAGAGGATTTTCTTTTCAGGATTAAAACTGAGTGGATTAGATACATCCCACATACGATATTCGCTCGGAAGTCGTACGATCATATTTCCTACACTGGTGACTGTTTCAGTGGTAAGAGGATCTTGGATTGTGACTTCTACGGTGTATTTAAAGTCAGAATAGAATGAAGAAAAAAGTACCGGTATACGCACAAATCCATATCCATCAGCATCGATACGACCCTCTCATTCAGTATAAAAATCCGTTGGTGGCTCATAGTAGCATCCCCAAAAACAACCATTCCACATACTGTCTCACCAAAACTCACTGCGGTATACCCGGTAAGTGAAAGGAACATTTCGTACCGTAGCACCATTGTAGTACGAAGCTTTTACTTTCGTATCCAAGTTAAAGGTGCCTTCGTAAACACTATCATACCAGGAGGTATTTGAATCAGTATTGGGTTTCTTCCTTAGGTTTGAGATAATCTCGGCACTCACGTCTGGGCTCGAAACTGAAAGCTCGCTCGTAAAGGTAGGATTTTTGAATATTTCTACTTGAAAATTCGTATATCCACCATCGATAGGGAGATCTCAGAGTTTTTTATCCGATATCATCACTTGAGCGGTGTAATTCCCAAGAGGAGCATCAAGAGGCAACTTCCAGGTATCAGAAAGAGATCCAAAATCAGAAGCCTTCAGGAGGACTCGCGATACTTCCTTACCATTTGGGTCAAAAATAACAATGGCATAGGTTCGGTCCAAAGGGGGAATGATGAGTCGATCTGTATAGTCTCGAATAATCGAATGGATATAAACCGTATCGCCCGGAAGATAGAGTCTTCGATCGGTATGGGTATAAGAAAGATTCGCACTCATACTGGACCAACCATAGTCCTCTTCATTGAATCCAAAATTCCAACCCGCAATCCCATCATTCCAGGTACTTACGACATAGCCGAGTCGATTTCCCTCACCACGAGATTCGACGAGAAATGATCGATAACTTCCCTCGTATCACCACCAGCTCTCAAACGTAAATCCATAGGCAGATTCTCCATCAAGGAGGTTTTTCAGATCCACCGATAGGAATCCGTCTTTATTAGTACGACCAAGAGTAATTCCAGTGCTATAGGTGAGAGTCGAAAGCGGAAGATAGTTGATATCAATTTTTTCAGTCGTAGAGTTCCATCCCTCACTATATGTTCGACCGATATTTTTAAATATTCGAATTTCCTGACCAGCGAGAGGAATACTCGTCGTCATATCCGTAGCAAAAAAGAGTGCCTTTCCGCTGGCATCAAGCTTCATCGTAATATGAGTATCGAGGAGGGAGAAGAGTACTGGACGAAGCCACTTTGAAGTATAGATAGCATCAGTAGGATCTGCAAAGGCGAGAACATAGAGTCCTGGCATTTGTTTTTTTTCGGGAAAAAATGCAGCAATCTCAATCTGAGAGAGTGGATTGTTTTTTTGAGTAAGTATTTCTTTTCTTATACAACTCTCTTTGGGAAGCTTTCAGAGAGTATCATACATCTCAGCACTGTACTCTTTCTTATTCTCATCAAGGATTCGTTCGAACCGAGCGTAGACCTCCACTCCTACTTTACAAAGCATCACATCATGACTCGACCGTTTCGTATCGAGGGCATACATTTTTGCCCATACGGGATTCGATACAGGAAGGGTGTTTGTATGTCCCGAAAGGGCGAGAGAGAGATATGATTCACGTTTCGGAGCGAGAGAGAGGCTCGTAGAAGCGAGTTGCCCATAGATATCTTCGATAGTATCCAGTTTCACAGTATATCCTAGACCAGCTATCAGTGGGAGTGCAATAATGGTTCGAGTTGGAGTAAGGATGATATTATCTATCGAAAGTGGAACTTCTGGGATGATACTTAGGTGTTTCAGAAGGAGCTCTTTTTGCTTCGTACGCTCGGTGATATACTCTCGAGAGTTCGTCGAACCGATATCTTCAAAGAGTGGATTCGAAAAATCAAACTGCAAACGACTCTGCATATCATACTCTGGTGCGAGGATATCGATGGCACTTCCCGTGAGAGTAAATAGATTGACAGTACGGTTATCCATCTCATAGAGCTGACCTGAGAGTCCAGCATAGAGGCAGTATGAGCCATGGATAGGATGTGAAGAGGCTATATCGAGAGTATCCTTCATCTCGGAATCATAGAGGGCAAGGGTTTCATACTTTATAGGATGGGAATAGTCTATCGAGTCAATCATACAAGAGCTTCCAATGGCATCTTTCGCCACCTGATAGAGTTTCACCATACTCGAGTCAATTCCCTTCGGAAAACCTACAAGATCGATAGAGTATCTTTTTTCTCGGGGAATACCGACCGTACGTGACACTATGGTTGGAACCGATGAAGTAGTTTCAAGAGTGATATCTGAGGGAAGTCGGTGAGCTACTCGAGAGGCATCGTTATAGAGAGAAGCCTTCAGAGTGAGTATCTGTTTCTTATCGGTATCGAGACCCTTCAAGCGAATACGAAGACTATGAGTTGTTGGGTATTCGATCGATATACTTCTCGTATCAACGAGTGGCTTCCCATCAAGAAGGAATGAATCCTTGAGTGCAGCTTCATCTATCGTCACAGGAGCATTTCCTTGAGGGTTCGAAAGAGTGATGAGTGGCCGGTCAAAAACAATATTGATCTGATTTCATTTCTGCACTTCGGTACCATCAAGAACATAGGTAAGCGTTCGAGCATGGATACTATAGGCATAATAACCAAGAGCTCATACGGTGAGCGTTGCTATAAGAAGAAGGAGTATATGGAGCGAGCTTTTCATGAGTATAAGATTATGGGATAAGTATACTCTTTTCTTATGTGATGCAATGCATTTTTTCCTGGATTGAAAACAAAAAGTGAACAAGAAAATAAAGAAGGTGAAGAAAGTTCATATCTGAAGGTATGGAGGTTGATAAGTTGAAAGACTCATATAGTAGGAGCAAAGAAAATACTACACTCTCATCAATATCTGAATACTACGAAGAAAAGAAATTCATCTAGTCCGCAGTGATATAAATACGAGTATACTTCCGGTTTCCTACTTGCCAATTCTCCATTTCCCATATAATCCTCCTATGCAATCTTTCGAATGGTGACATCTCATAGACTGGTATCGCATATATGGCCGCCATACACTTCCGTGGCGAAACTATAACCTTGGCGATAAAGAAAGAGTCTACCGTGTCTGGCTCTCAGAAATCCTCCTCCAGCAAACCCAAGCAGCTCGAGTGGTAGGGTTTTTTGATCAGATGATAGAAGAGTTCCCGACCATCGAATCTCTCGCTCGAACTGACTATGATACCTTTTTCCCCTACTATAGTGGTCTCGGATACTATAGTCGTGCGAGGAATATACTGAGAACTGCTTCTCTCGTAGTCAATGAATATGGATGAATATTTCCAAATACAAAAGAGGCTCTGATCAAACTCCCAGGAGTATGACCCTATACAGCAGAAGCTATACTCTCATTCGGATATGGTATCCCAGTACTTTCATGGGATACGAACCTCGAAAAGGTATTTGCAAGATACTATAAGGGAACGAGAAGTATGAAACTGACTCAGGAAGAAAAAGCAATAATCCAGAAAGATTTAGAGCATTTCCTCATTTCATCTCGACTGGAGTGAAACGAATCGCAATGAAACGGAGAGATCTCTTTTGAAATACCGAAAAGGGATTCCTCGACAAGCTCGGAATGACAAAGCAGAAAGGAATCTGCAATATATAGAATACAGTCTGAAGACTGAAACCTGAAACCTGTAACCTGTAACCTGCAACCTTCTCTATCCATCCGTGATATCAATAATGCTCTGATGGATTTTGCTGCCCTGATCGATCTGAAGGATACATCAAATATTAACTGGGAAAACTATCAACTAAAAAATAGTCTCTTTTATAAAGAACGTGGGGCGAATGAACTGACTCTAACGAAAGTTTCTCGAAGTTTCCCAACTCCTGATGCTGAGATCTGGATTATCCTCCATAAGGACCATAGGGTCTACTATTTTCCACCTACCTACACTGGCCACTCGAGTACTCTTCATGAGGGAAATATAGTCTCCGATGAAATTTGATCGAAATGAAACACTTGAGAACTTGAGAAGTTGAGAACTTGAGAATCACTAAACCAACTTCCCAGTATCCCTCTTCCCAGCTCACCAGCTCACCAGCTAACTCCCTACTTCCCCCTCCCTCCCGCCCTCGTTCGAGATACGAGAGAATATGTGAAACAATACTTTCTCAACAAATATAACCTTCATATCTCTGTCCGCCCACCTCATGAGAAATCTTTCACTGAGGATGGCAAACCCTACATCGTATGCTATGCACAAGTACAGGTCTGAGAGCATTCTTTCCAGGAGTACAAGAAGAATAAATGAATAATGAATAATGAATAATGAATAATGAATAATGAATAATGAATAATGAATAATGAATAATGAATAATGAA
>JAYVJC010000012.1:0-5057 GCA_043769645.1 Candidatus Altimarinota bacterium | reverse complement strand
TATTCATCGTACCTGCGACGACCTTTGATCCGATCGTCTTCTCGGCAGGTATTGGTTCGCCCGTGATCATAGATTCGTCGATATATGATGATCCTTCCATGATTTCTCCATCGACGGGGATTTTACTCCCTGGTTTCACGATGACGAGATCTCCGAGTACAACCTGATCTATAGAGATTTCTTGTTCGACTCGACCTCTGACTACGAGTGCAGTCTTCGCTCCGAGTGAAAGGAGTTTCTCGATCGCATCTCCTGTTTTGAGCTTCGATCTCGCTTCGAGATATTTCCCGAGAGCGATGAAGGTGATGACGACGATCGTGACATCGTAGTAATTATGTTCGACATTGATATATGGAGCAAGAGTTTCTTCAAATGCTGTCACGATGAAGCTATAGATAAAAGCTATGGATGTTCCTATTCCGATGAGGGTATCCATATTCGCTTTTCCATATTTGAGAAATCTATGCACTCCAAGTAGATAGGGTTTTCCTACAACAAAGAGAATATAGGTAGCGAATAAGGGGAGAAGATGATGAAAAAACTCACTCCAGATATAGGGTATTTTACTCATAAATCCAAACTGAGCGAGTATATCCCATCCCATAACAAAAATAGAAAAGATCGCCAATGGAATTGCTGAGAATACTTGCGATTGCATATCATCGAGTTCTTTGAGTTTCTCTTTTTTAGATTGTCCGAGTCCCGTATGGGCTCGATGTTCATCTGGGCTCATATTCATAGATTCTGCTATGGGCATAATAAGTGTATATCCGAGTGGTTCTATTTTCTTCGAGAGGCTTTCTGGATTTATTTTTGATGCGTCGAAAGTGATTTTGACGGATTCATTTCCATAGTTTGCCGATACCTCTTCGACACCATCCATTTTGCGAAGCGTTCGTTCGATGATATTGGCACAGGAGGCACAGTGCATGCCTTTGAGTGGGTATGTTTGAGATTGATTCATAATTAGATTTTAGAAAATATTTTTGTACAAAAAATCCATTTCTTGCATCAGGAACTCGAAAAAGAGTCCATACGAAAAAATGGAGAAATGAGAAACTAATTAAGATTTTTGACGGAACTCCCTATGAGAGAAATATATTCTGAAGGATCTGGTGGAGCATGCGGGCGGTAGAGGATACTGACATTCTTTTTTCTTTCTGGAATGAAGTCTTCTCGGAAAATAGGAGTTGCTATACAAGCCACGGAAATGACATCTTTGTTCGCATTGGTAACACTGGTATCTCGTGTGAGAGTACTATTATGAGCCGCATCAGAACAGCAGTTATAGTATGGATTTTGTAGTGATTCACTCTGAGAATTGACCGTATCTCCACTCATCATCTCAGATATTTCCATAGTCTCTCCACCACTCATCATCTCGTTCATATTTCCTGCAAAAACCATCCCACAATTGGGGAGGGTCATAAGGAAAGCAAGGATGAGCGAGAACAGAGATTTCATAGGGAATTTATAGAGGTATGGTATGGAGAATAGGAAGAAAGTAAAGGAAATACCTATTTATGATTCTCTACTTCTATAGTAGTATGAGCAAGTTCATGTACTATTACGAGTCTATCCTGGTAGTCATGGGTCGTATAGAGATTCTTCGCATCGATACAGAGCATACAGGCAAACTTATTTTGTCCGACTTTCCAGATATGGAGATCTTTGATTTCACTTTTTTCATCTCATTCGATTTCTGTTTTGATCTCTTGTATGATCGCATCATCCGTAGTTCTATCTACGAGGATAGTAGAGGTATCTCGCATGAGAAAATATGTCCAGCGAAATATGAGTATCGATCCGAGTATTCCCATAGCAGGGTCGAGCCAGTTCCAACCATAATACTTGGCTCAGAGAAGTGCTACGATAGCAAAAACAGAAGTGAGTGCATCAGCAATGACATGCAGATATGCGGATTGGAGATTGAGATCTTTGTGTCATGTATGGTCATGGTGATCATCATGATGTTCATGATCATCATGTCAGGCGTGATCGTGTCCCTGTATGCCATGCGTATGATTCTCATCGTGTCCAAGTATGAGAGCACAGACGATATTGATCAGGAGTCCTACTATGGCGATGATCAGTGCCATATCATAGTTGATCATCAGCGGAGAGACGAGTCTCTCAATAGAGAATCCAGCAACAAAAAGTCCCATAATACCCAGAAGAATGGCGCTGGTATAGGCTCAGAGTATTTCTATCTTCCAAGTACCCAGAGCAAACTTGGTATCCTGAGCATGTTTACGAGCAAATACATATGCGAGAAGTGAGATACCAAGTGCGAGAGCATGAGTCCCCATATGCCAACCGTCGGCAAAAAGTGCCATAGAGTTTGCCATCCATCCGACGATGATCTCTACGATCATGGTAATCGCTGTGATGATGAGAACTATAAGTGTACTCTTTTCCGCATTTGCCTTGACAGGATTGAAGTCGTGGGAATGTTCATTATGTGAGTGCGTATGTTCCATAGAAAAGTGAGTGATAATAAATTATTTACGAGTTGTTATATCCCAAGCTCGCATAAGCTCTTCAATGAAGTCTGCTTTGGAGACTGTTCCTGTTCCACTGAAGGCATCCATTCCACAAGAATTCAGGTGATCTCTCATAAGCTCTCGATTGGCAGATCTGAGAAGTCACATTGTCGCATTGATCTGATGTGCTATATCGGCACACTGTGAGTCTCACTCTGTCATCTGCAGGACCTTATCCAGAGTGCCTCTTGCCTTCTTGAGGGAGAGGAGAATATCTTTTCTATCGTGTTGGTGCATATTTTGATAAATTACATAACCATATGGTATGGTTACAATATATGAATATCCTGATAATTGCAAATTTTTGATAAAAAACTTGATAAACCGTAGCTATTCGTATACTGAAAAAAGTATTGATCGTAAGTGATTGATGCTTTTATCTCCCACCAATATACATACCAATTGATAGGTTTTTGAGTGGTATCAGCTGTTTATAGTGAGTATAGCCCTTCACCAGAAGAAGAATACAATCAAAGTAAACGACAGAACTACACTCATATACCAATCCTGTCCTTATCGGATTTTGACACAAAACTTCTTTCTCTGCCATCCCCCTTGCTATGAGAATACGGGTATATAACTCGAAGAAGGCCTAAACAAAGTTACTAACGAAGGCTGTGGAAAAAGGTGAATCTTTTTTTCTATGCCTTCTTTTTCGTGAAAACGAAAGGAAAAAGATGAAAATTGTGTAACTATACCACCTCAGTGAAGAAGAAAAAAGTCTATCAAAATGACTCTCTCTTTTACTGAGTCGGATAACTCCCGTAATGAAGAAATCGACAAGATCATCTTGAAGACTATTTTTAAATTATAGATACAAAATATATTCATATAACCTTTCAAAATAATCAATTAACTTGCAGTTATTCTCGATTCCCATATAGTGTTATAGCCTAATTATTTCGGTTATGATACAATGAGGAAGTTCTCAGAATATGCGTGTAGCATTCTATATCCGTGTTTCTACTGAAGAACAGAAGAAAGACGGATATGGACCAGATATGCAGATGCAGGGACTGGAAGAAATGATAACCTACCGAGGAAAGGTAAATGGATGGACCCATAATAAGAATCATAGGTATCTTGATCTTGGTTGTACGGGAGCAGATCTGAACCGTCCTGAATTCAAGAGAATGATGATAGATGCGAAAGAATGAAAGTTTGATATGATAGCCGTCTGGAAGATAGATAGACTCTCTCGTAATCTCTCCCACCTCCTCTCTACTTTTGAAACTCTGCAGAATCATAAAGTGGGATTTTTCTCTCTGAAAGAGAACATTGACTTCACCTGACCAATAGGAAAACTCACCTTCCAAATCTTCGGTGCTCTTGCTGAGTTCGAACGAGAGACAATAAAGACAAGAACCAAAGAAGGAAAGATGACTTCGGCTCGTCTCGGAAACTATGTACTTAACAAGACTCCATACGGATACAAAAAAGAAGATCTCGAAAAGAAAAGAAATCGCTCACTCGAAGTCATAGATACTGAGGCAGTATGGGTAAAAAGAATATACGAGGAATTCATATGAGGAAAAAGTCTTGAACAGATAGCAAAAATCCTCAATGAAAGCAAGGTTCAAAAGAATGATGGAAACCTCAATAAAGATAAGCTCACAAAATGGTATGGATCGACTATAAAGGCAATCCTTGTGAATCCTGTATATACCTGAAGAGCGGTGTATAATGCAAAAGATGATAATGGAAATATTGAACCTATCGAAATCCCTACTCCAAGAATGATATCAGATATAACCTATGAACTTGCTCAGAATCGCCTCGAATCTCTCAATAGTGATGCAAAACGCTGATGAGGTAGTAATGAGTACCTTCTATCGAGAAAGATAATAGATATGGAGACGGGAAGAAAATTTGTATGAGTACTCCGCCAGAAAGATAAACGAGTGAGTTATAGACGAAAGCACTTTGTCCTCGATGGGAAAACATATAAGAATATGGAAATCCCATGAGAACCTGTAGAAAAGCTCGTATGGAAACATATTTATGATATGATAAACCGACCAAAAGAACTCTTCGAGATATTCAAGAGGCAATCTATCGAAAGTAAAGAATATGAGACTCTAATAATTGAGCGAGAGTTAAATGAGCGAGAGATCGAGAAACTTGAAAGGAAAGAGAACTCGATCGAGATGGACTACTATGATGGAAAACTCTCAGAAGAAAAAAAGGATACCCTCATACGAATCACGCAAGAGGAGAAAAGTGCGAAGGAATCTCGAAATATGGATCTCGATAAAAAACTCGATGCTATTATCAAAGCGGAGGAAACAAAGGTTGCATTGGAGAAATTCCAAGCGGATTTTGAGACAAATTTGGAGAATCTCACTTTTGAGCAAAAAAAACTCCTTGTGGATCTCCTTGTCGAAAGTATAGAGGTTACAACCGTTGCGTCGCAATTGAATCTGAATATCAAGCTACGGTTCAACCAATCAAAGATGACTGAAAACACCCCACTGGTCGAACCTAAAAAGAGCTCCACAGAGCCACAAAGTGGTA
>JAYVJC010000011.1:0-5144 GCA_043769645.1 Candidatus Altimarinota bacterium | reverse complement strand
TCGACGTGGCAAGAAAGTGTCTCGAAGTAGGTTTTTCGGAAGTACGACCTGGGAATTTTTTCTGAAATATCTGATTTGCAATCTCGGCCTACGCTGAGTCTCACGGATGTTCAGTTGTTCGCGAATATACAGGACATGGTACGGGCGTAGAGTTCCATGAAGAACCCTATGTATACCACAAAGCGCCAAAAAATAGTGGGCCCAAGATGCAGGTCGGGATGATTTTCACAATAGAACCTATGATCAATGCTGGGAAGTTTGCGACCAAGCTCGCCCCGGATGGCTGGACCGTCCTCACGAAGGATGGATCCCTCTCAGCCCAGTGGGAACACACGATCCTCGTCACAGATAAATGAGGAGAAATACTGACGATTACGAAATAGATATAATCGACGGAGGTTCATTCCCTCCATTCTACGTTTTATATTTCAAAAAATTACTGAGGAGAGAGCGATTTCAGATGTTTCGCCTTCATATTTTCGTATTCGATATAGGTAAGCCAGGAAACGATGATATCGATTATGACCAGACCGATCATCCATAGAGAGTGTGAGTGAAGATAGAGGTAGATCTGATAAAAGGTAAAAAATGAAAATACGAAAATAGCAAAAGGATACACCCAATAATTTTTCCTCAAAACATTATACACGATGAAGAACTTGATCACTCCATGTGAGAGGAAATAGAAGGCTATGAAGTGCTGAGTAGAAATAGTGAGTCACTGGAGTGTTTGCATCAAAAATTGAGTAATCACTACATGGTTTTGCTGGAGTAATTCTTCTTCAAGATAAGGCCCTACAAGATTATAGAGGGCTTGTCGAGAGAGAAAAAGCGTCAAGAATCAGATCGAAAGCTGAAAAACTCATTCGATCCCCTTGATAACAATCATAGTGATGAAGAGTCGATGTGATGACCTAAAAAAATTCATAGAGTATTTTACTCGCGGAGTATACATAACTTTTTACTGAAAACAAGTAAGCTATTCATAGGGGAAAGCATTTACTAAAAATTATGATCAGATAAATGTATAGTCATTTCCAACTTACGTAAATTGACCTTACGAAGTAAAGAAAACAGATATATATCATAATAAAAATACTTGCAATAATATAATAATATTTATACTATTTATAATAAATAAACATATATTTATATTAAATTTAGTATTTATTATTTTATAATTTTTAATCATATGGTACTCGATACAGGAAATACGGCCTTTATGCTCATAGCGACAGCGCTCGTGATGCTCATGACTCCCGGACTCGCTCTTTTCTACGGAGGACTGGTTTCTCGGCACAATGTCGTTTCGGTGATGATGCAGAGTTTTGCCTCTATGGCCTGGACAACGTTTCTCTGGTTTGCCGTCGGATATTCACTCACGTTTAGTGGAGACTTCTTAGGCATTATCTGAAACCTTGATCATGCTTTTCTTCGCGGCGTATCTCTTACAGAAGTTACTCCTACAGGAATACCACTCCTCGTCTTTATCGCTTACCAGATGATGTTTGCGATCATCACCCCAGCACTTATCACCTGAGCATTTGCCGGTCGAGTTCGATTCGGGGCGTATATGATATTTATCACACTCTGGCTCCTCTTCGTCTACTTTCCTATTGCTCATATGTCCTGGGGGGGAGGACTCTTCTCGAAGTGGGGAGTACTTGATTTCGCAGGAGGAACGGTCGTCCATGCGACCGCTGGTTTTGCGGCCCTAGCTTCAGTACTCTATGTCGGAAAACGCAAGGTAAAAAGTGAAATCCCTCATAATATTCCATTTGTAGCGCTCGGGACGGCTCTCCTCTGGTTCGGATGGTATGGATTTAATGCGGGATCTGAACTCAAGGCCGATAGTATTACCGCGCTCGCCTTTCTCAATACGGATATTGCAGCTTCGATAGCAGGACTCACGTGGCTCGCGATCGTATGGATTCGTGAGAAAAAACCTACATTTATCTGACTCCTTTCTGGATCCGTTGCGGGACTGGTCGTCATTACTCCGGCCGCAGGTTTTATCACTCCAGCCGCAAGTGTAGCGCTCGGAATCATCGCAGGAATAGGATGCTACTATGCGGTGGCTTGGCGAAAAACAAGACAATTCGATGACGCCCTCGATGTCTGGGGAATCCACTGAGTAGGTGGGGTTCTCGGGATTATCTCGCTCGGGATATTTGCTACTATCGAAGCGAATAGTGCGGGAACGAATGGTCTCCTTTCTGGAAACATCAAGTTTTTCGGATACGAACTCCTCTCAGTTATCATTGCGACTGGTTGGGCATTTCTCTTTAGCTATGGAGCGCTTGTTTTCATCAACCTCTTTACCCCGGTTCGAGTCTCCCACGATGAAGAAGCGGAAGGCCTCGATATTTCACTTCATGGAGAAGATGCATACATTCATGAATAAGATATCGCATGCTCATCATCTCATTATTTTATAAAACATATCTATGGAAGCACTAAAAAATACGAAATTCCTCGAACTTACTTATGATGAATTCGAAGAAATCAATCTCGACATGCTCAAAAAAATGGACTCAAAAACGGATGCAGAACTTGAGGAAGAGTATAGCGCGTTTCTCAAAAAAGAGAAAGCTATCAAAGCTGTCACTATCTGTTTTTCCAATATCGAAGGACGATTTCACATGCTCGACTATGATAAGTCATTTTTTCTGGATTCATACGAAAACCTTACCTTCGATGGCTCGTCCATCCGTGGATTTAGTGAACTCGGAGAGTCTGACCTGCGTCTCCGAGCGGATTGGGGAAGTATGCGCCTTGTACCCTGAGATGTCTTCGGAACTGGGAAAGTGATCATGTTCGCGGAAGTCCTTGATAAGGATCGCAAGCCCTATCCGACTGATTTCCGGGCCCAGCTCAAACTCTATGTCGAAAGCCTTAAACAAGAGAAAAGCATCGTTCCTCACCTCGCAGCAGAAGTCGAAGGATTTCTCGTTGCTGGAAAAGATGCAGAACAACGATATGGAGAAAATCACCCCTTTGAGCTTATATCATCGGGTGGATACTATCATTCACTTCCGCTCGATGGACTCAAGCAATTTATCGATCGTGCCGCGGAAGTGCAACGCTCAATGGGGTTCAAAAATGAGAAGGATCACCCAGAAGTAGCTCCTTCACAGTTTGAGCTCAACTTTTCCTATATGCCAATCGTTCGTGCCTGCGATAATATCCAGCTCTATAAGCTCGTATGTCGTCAGATCGCAGAAACGATGGATATGACCGCTACTTTCCTCCCGAAACCCCTCATGAGTATCAATGGAAGTGGGATGCACCTCAATATGTCACTCTCAAAATGAGGGAAAAATCTCTTCTATGACCCGAAAGGGGAAGACGGTCTTTCGAAAGTAGCTTGGGGGATGATCTCGAGAATCCTCAATCATGCTCCAGAGATTTGCCTCATACTGAACTCCAGTGTCAATGCGTATCGTCGCCTCGACCCGAATTTTGAAGCTCCGAATCAGATCAAAGTCTCCTCTCGAGATCGTGGTTCGATGATCCGTATACCCATGGGAAATGAGCGAACCTCACGTATCGAAATCCGTTCCGTCGCGCCAGATGCGAATCCCTATCTGACTTCGCTCGTGCTCCTCAAGACTGGCCTCGAAGGAGAAGAACTAGAAAAAGATAGTGCTAAGCGTGAACGCGTTCGGTTCCTTCCCAGTACCATCCATGATGCGATTCGGCTCTATAAGGGAAGTGATTTTATCGGAAAAATCCTCTCTGAGGAAGGAAAAGAGAAATACCTTGCCTTCAAACAAATCGTCGCTGACCGCAGTCCGAAAGAACTCGGAAATTTGGTGAAAACTAGTGAGGTCATCTACCATCACGAGGTCTATAACCAGGTACTCTGGAGTAAATTCTAGGAGGTCCTAGTAGTTTTAACTATTTCTCTAATTCTCTCTACTCACACAAATCCATTACCGTCCGCAAGAAAAAGTATATATTTTTCTAGATTGAATATGAGAAGAAGGCATCTCAATAGGTTTTTTTATGCTTAAATTTCTATCGCTCTATATTCTGGAAAAAGTGCGAAACAATATATTGAATTATAGGGGAATAATATTTATTCCTAGAGATTGGGATTCATTAAGTCTTCAATTCTTTGACTGTATTGAGTTCAATAAGAAGATATCGGGAAAACTATAGCATATTGTCACTTACTATGTTCTACTATAGTGATGTCTAATCACTGATTTTGGTTTTTGAGATAATTATAATGACTAGACTCATCACGTCATCAGAGTTGACTTACCAAATCAATAGATAGAAATTTTTCTCATAATTTCTCTTGCAATGACGGAGCGAATGTTAAATCTTTTAAATCAACTTCAGCTCAAAATATCCTGTGAATTCATTCAATAGGTATAGTCATATTATGAACTCAGCCATTATAAGTAAATACTTTTGCTTCTGGATTCTTTTCAATAATTTCATCAACTTTATCTTCAAAAAGTTTTGCAAAACTAAAAACTCAAAATAATGGATTTTCATCATAAACGCCGTGTATCTTGATTCAGTGAATTATACAAGATATCACCATAAGCAATACTCCAATCTTATCTTTTGATCTTGCGATCATACTCTGCAAATCAATATCTTCTCGTAATCATTCAATAATGATATCCGTAAATCAGTGTTTTTCCATGTCTCCTATGACTGAACATGAAAAAAATCGAGTAGCCGATCATGCCATTGAGTCAATATTTCATATCACTTTCTCGAAGAGATATTTTAAGAATTCTGTATATTGAGATGATTCGACTGATTCTATATAACGAAAGATAACTTTTAAACTTGTTCATTTTTGAAGTTCTCGATAGATATAGCAGATAATATCTTCAAACTTTAATATTTCGAAAAAGCTATTATCAGTATTCAAATTATGTTCTTCTCAATAAGCAACAACTCTTTTTCATCGTATTAGTTTTCATAAGTATCCACTAATTTCAGTGTTTTTAATCGAATTTGAGGAATGTACCGTTAGATTATATGTAACAGTAGGTTTTTCTCTATCTAAAGACATAAAGTTAGGGTCTTCCCCAGTTGACGGTAATTCCTTACCTCATATACTGGCTCTATGGAGACGAAAAACCTATATCGAAAAAAATCCCGTATTTGAAACAAGA
>JAYVJC010000010.1:0-13573 GCA_043769645.1 Candidatus Altimarinota bacterium | reverse complement strand
ATTTTTCGAAAGGAATGGATCTTTGACCTCGATACGTTTCACTCAGCTAAATGGATTTTCTCATTTTCTCGTCGTATACCTCTCGAGTTTCTTATCGAGTTCGAAGTAGCCTATCAGTTTTCTCTTAAATGTCGTACCATCAAACTGATAGAGAATCTTCCACTCATAGAGACTTCCCGTATAGGATGAACTCGATACGATATCAACAAATACATGATCCATACTCGCTGATTGTACAAACTCATAAGCACTGATTATAGCATCTTTTGGGAGTCAGTAAGCACTTTTTATAGGTTCCCATTCCTCATGAATCTTTTTTATAAATGATGCATACATAGGGTTATAGGCGCTCCGTATAGAGTCAATAGCACGATCCATGAAGGAGGTATCTGGAACCGCCACTACTTCTGGCGTTGTAGGTGTCTTAGTACTCGTATCAGTTGGGGTTACGGGTGTAGGTACTGTACTAGAGCTATCCGTTCCAGTAAATGTAATCCCAGGAGTAATAGGTGAAATCATGGTAGGAGGATTCGCGACAAGTGGAAGCTTGATCACCTTTGCTCTGACGAGTTGGGCGCGCATCGCATCATTTTCAGCTTCTAGTTGACGAATACGAGCTTCATACGCCTGAACGAGTCGAGTAAGAACCGTAAGGGCTTCTGCTGGGGAAGTGACCATAACGTTAGTAGTCGTGAGTATCGTAGCACCAGTAAGCACTCCGATATTGGAAAGTAGTGCCCCAGAAGTAGTACTGCTTTGCAGAGTAGTATTGGTACTCCCGGTTGAAGTAGTAGAACCCGTCAAGCTTGATCCCGTTTCTGCAGAAACAGAAGCAGAAACAACGAGAATAGTGAGAGCGAAAAAAGAAAAGAGAGATCGCATAATATAAAAAAAGATAATCAAACTATACCGATGAATCCGCGTAAATCAATACTTATGTCTGATACAGACTATTGATAAATAGTCGATTTTATTCTCTATATAGTTATAAATAAATACATTTTCCCCGACATACGATGTATACTCTCTTTTAGCCAAGAATACTTACCTATCTTCAATATGTATTCTCCACACATTTTTCACTCGAGACAAAACGTTGCGTCATAGGAAAAAATATATACAATGCGCCCGCTCCCAAGCAGCAGATACATGCCCGAAAGGGAGGAAAGTCCGGACATCTTCCGAGAGGAGAAGAGCTAACAGCTCTGGGTCTGTGATATATCTAAAACACGGATTACGGAAAGTGCCACAGAGACAATACTCGGCGGTTGCAAGTTACAGGTTACAAGTTAAAAGTTACACCGAAGTATTCAGATAATCTCTCTACAACGAAAGGGTATATCAGAATCTGAATCTAGAGAATATACGAAACTTGCAACTTGAAACTTGCAACCGCTCAAAGGTGAAAAGTCATTTGGTGTTATCATTTTGATTATAGGACTCGTTCCTATGTAAAAAGAAATAGCTACAGATGGATCCTACTTCGGTAGGAGTGGTAAACCCTCTTCGATGCAAGGAGAATGGTACTCTCACATACATACAGCACTCGGAATGGTATGATGGAGTATACTCCGCTTGAGGTACCTCGCGAGGGGTATCCTAGATAGATATGTATCGACGTACAGAATCCGGCTTATTACTGATTGGGAGTATTTTATGCCTTGTTCCCTGTTACATGTTGCAAGTTGCATGTAGGAGAATTCTATAAACTTGTAACTTTTAACTTTCAACTTTTAACTGATTATGAATCACATCATGCTCGTCGGGATCCAATGATCTGGGAAATGAACCCAAGCCCGACTTATACTCGAAAAACTTCCCGATGCTATCCTCTTCGAAATGGGAGGAGAACTCAGAAAATATGCCGCAACTGGTACTCCTGATGGAGAGCATGTGGATTCATTTTTGAAGCAAGGACTCAAGGTGCCGACCGAATATATCGTCCGACTTTCAGAAAAATTTATCCAGGAAAATCCTGGAAAGCGTATCCTCATCGACTGAGGTATCAGAAGTAAGGACCAAAATGACGCCCTCGAATCCGTATGGAGCAACTTCGATGTCCTCTACTTCGACCTGGATCAGGAAACAGCAGTGAAGCGACTCTGTGGTCGTCGCATTGACCCTATTACTCAGGAGACATTTCCTGCAAGCTATACTGGGGAGACGAATCCAAAAACAGGAAATATACTCGTCACCCGTAGTGACGATACTGAGGAGGCTATCCGAAAGCGTATATCCTGGTCGATAGCCGATACTCTTCCCCTGATCGAAGTATGGAAAAACCATGGCCATCAAGTATTCGATATCGATGCCAATCGAAGTGAAGGGGAAATATTTGCTGATGTAGAAAGTGCCTTGCAACAATAAAGATACTACCTATTTTCAAAAAACTTCTCATCACTTATAACTTCCCACTTCTACCTCCACATTCCCTTTTGTCGACAGAAGTGTCCGTATTGCAAGTTCGCACTGACGCCAATTTTTGATGAGTTCAAGAAAAAGAGGTATCTGGAATACTTGAAAAAAGAAATTCGTGATTATTTCTCCAGACAACTTGCAACTAGCAACCTGCAAGTGAAAACTCAAAGCTCTAAACAGAAAACTGTCCGTACTATCTACTTCTGATGAGGCACGCCATCAGTTCTTTCTCAAGAGGAACTCGCTGAGATTCTTGTGTGCTTCCCTTTCGAAAAATCCAATACTCTAACACTCCACCCTTCCAGTCCAGAACTCACTATCGAATGTAATCCTGAAGATATTACTGATGAATATATAGTGTGAATCCTTGCGCTTGGCTTCAATCGTATCTCACTGGGCGTCCAGAGTCTCAATGACGCTACCCTCAAAGCTATATCGAGGAGTAATCGAGAAAGTATTTTTCATGCGCTTGAGTTTATATGAAAATCTCTCAAATACTGTAGATGAGAGTATGCAAATGGGGAGACGGAGGGGTCAAAAGTTTCTGAGAACGACGAGAGAAAGAGTCTGAAAAGCGAAGCGAACGAGTTTTTTGACCCTTCGGGAGCTTTTGATACTTTTCAATCATGAAAAGTATACGGAGGTACACGACAATGAATCTCTGTAAACATCGACTTCATTATCTGACTCCCTTTCTCAAATCCTTGAGAAACGCTCAGAGATATACAAGAACTCCATATGAGATTTCCCTTTATCACGCATACCAGTGTTTACCTCCTCGAGGACGGCCTCTATCCGAAAGAGTGGAAGAATCTTTCTATGAGTGAAGAAGTCATGCAGGAAGAGTATATCGCTATTCTCGACTATTTTGAAACCCTCGGTTGGCATCATTACGAGATCTCGAACTGGGCCAAGCCCGGATACGAGTCCAAACACAATCAGTGATACTGGAACCATACGCCTACTCGAGCCTTCGGTCTTTCCGGAGCAAGCTATGAAAATGGGACACGGTGGGAAAATAGCGCGAGTTTCTCCTGATACTATCGATGAGACCGACTCCATGAAGAAACACTCTCTTGTGATCAAATTCGCATTGAGCAAATAATCTTCGGAATCCGTACCTTTTCTCTCGACTATAGCCTCGTAGAAGCAAGGAAATATCTCCCACTTATAGCACAATGACTTCTCAGAAAAGAGAACTCCAGCTTAATTTGCACTTCGACTTGAATTTTCCAGGAGAATTCTATAATAGCCGAGCTCATGTGAGATTAGGATACGAGACGTTCTGAGAAGAAACTATTCCTTCTGATTTGGAAGCTTGCTTTCTGGTGTTTCTCCCAATCCTTTCACTATTTGCCGCCTTAGCTCAGTTGGTAGAGCATCCCCATGGTAAGGGGAAGGTCATGGGTTCGTGTCCCATAGGTGGCTCCATAGAAACCTCTAAACTCTCTTTTTCATAAAGTGAGTTTTTTTATGGCTTATGGGACACGAATCGAGTCGTTTCCGAAGGAATGAAATATAATTGCTCTTCATATTTCAAGACGAGAGAGCCGGTCGGTTGCGGAGAGCCGAGTGTCCCATAGGTGGCTCCATAGAAACTACAAAGCACTCCTCAAACAAGGAGAGTTTTTTATTGTTTAAGAAGAATAAGTGTTTTAAAAAGCTCCTCTAACTTTCTTTCTCACTTAGCCTTTCGGACTCTTTCATCGTTTTTTTGGTAGTACTTTTCCAGATTTTCCTCGAGCCATCTACGTACTACTCTTCCTTTGAGACGATAGTACTGACTCTCCTTACCTGAGGGTAAACGCTTCGTAGTGATCGCATCGAGCTCAGAAATGAGAGATTCATAGGCAATAGTTGGATTTTTGGAGATGATTTCCTTCAAAAATCACCGAAGCCGATCGACACTCATATTATATCCAGAGAGGAGAATAGCATCACGATACTCCTCAGCACCTTCCGCTTCAAAATACGTCTTAAGATCCGGATCTTCGTAAATCCGAGTCCACTCGAGAATCAGGTGAACCATCTGCGCACGCATACTCATGACAGGATCTTGTATACCCGTTTCGAAAGGAAGGGTGATAATATGCGGATAATACTGTCTGAGCATATTCCATGCACCGGGAGTTATCTGAAATGGTCACTTCGCTTTGGCTGAACTCAGTCTTCCAGTAAATGACGCCAACTTATTAGCTCACCAAATGGCTGAGACTCTAGAGATCTGATCTCGAATAAAGGTCCTTATATCTGAGGATGTTCTTTCAAGTTCTTCATAGGGAGAGGCATCGATATTTTCTACGAGGGAAATGCCATGTATGAGTCGGTGCATACCTACTTCTCATCCAGGAAAAGGAAACTGATGTTTTACCTTTGACTGAATTCCCTTTTTATCCTTTCATGCTCTCGAAAAAGTTCCCGTATACCCTCATGGATTTTGTATAAGGGTACGGATGGACTCTCACTCACTTCATGACATTGCATCAGCAAAGAGTGTATCTATAAGTCAGATATGCTCTTCGGTCATATGTTCACTCACGATCGAGGAGGTTCCTGGGGTATTGATGATAGTTTTTCACTCGAGTCCGACAAAACTCCACCCGAGAAATATCACACCCCGCTCTCCTTCGGGATCTTGATGGTAAATATCAACATTCGTACCTATACCGTTGAAATCATGTGGGTACAATTTATAAATACAGCTCGTATTGACCGCTCCACTCACCGTAAAAGGAAATTTTCTATGTGACTCATACAGAGGTCGTTCGAGTGCAAAGATCCTAATTTCTCATTTCTCTCTATGCAATACAGCACCAATAATTCGACCTTTCTTCCCTGCTCTGAGTCATTCTCACTCAGAGTTGAGGAGTTCTCGTCACCTTGCTATATAGTAGGAAAGTTCCTTTCCAATGGGAACATTTACTCTGATCGTATGATCTTGGCAGTCATTGATAGGAAGAACTGGGACACCGGGTTTTGAGAAAATATTTGATGCATTCAGTGTAGTTTGCATTTGGATTTTATGAGTCTTCGTCTTCCCTGTACTTTCGACTGGAACTGCTAGAAGAACCGCGGAAACAATGCAAGAAGAGACCGTTTGAGGAAGTGACATTGAGGATTTATAGGGGATTTTTTTTACCTGTCAACTATTTCGATTTCCTTTTTTACATTTTTCGAATACACTCCAGATATTGACATCCCCGAGAGGGGATTTTAATTTGGAGGAAGTTTTGACTCCTTCCACATTTTCACTATACTAATCTCGATTTTTACCTCTATCTTATGAAAAATTTCATCAAGGAATCCCTCGAGGAACTCGAACATGTCGTCTGGCCGACGGAACAAGAGACTCGAACCTACCTGAACTACAACCTCTTTACGATTATATCACTCACGATCCTACTCGTTACGATGGGATTTCTGATACGAAATGGGCTTTCCTCAGCGAGAGATCTCTTCCCTCACACCGCAGTGACGCAGTCGGCTGATGCTCCTGCCACCAAGGCTGAACTCGACGACCTCCTCAAGAATGTCAAACTCAATACAGGTTCTACTGATACCGCAACTGGAACCGAGACAACTCCAGGAGCGATTAATCCCCTCACCCTTACTGGAAACTAAAGAGTAGTGTTTATTTCTAATTGCTAATCCCTTCACCCCTTATGTTTGAATTCGGAAATAAAGAACTCTGAGAGTGGTACGTCATACGTGTTATCTCTGGAACCGAAGAAAATGTCCGTTCATCCCTCCTTCAGCGTAGAGAGGCCTTCGGTCTCGAGAATCATCTCATCGATGTATTTGTCCCGACCCACGATACAATCGCGATCAAGGCCAATGGTGAAAAAGCCACTCGAAAGAAAAATATTTTCCCTGGTTATATCCTCGTTCGTATGATCGTGACGAACGAAAGCTGGTATATCGTACGAAACACTCCGAATGTCACTGGATTCCTTGGAGCTGGAACCGTCCCAGTTCCAGTAAGTGGAGAAGAGCTCGAAAAGCTCAAGTGAATCCTTACCGAGAAGAGTGAAGAGTACAAGACGGATATGCAGGTTGGTGACTTCGTCACGGTCAAAAAAGGACCATTCGAAGGAAGCGAGGGGAAAATCATAGAAATCAATACAGCCAAGGGGATGCTCAAAATCATGATCAATCTCCTCGGTCGAGATACTCCAGTAGAAATCGAGTTCGGAAGTATAAAATCTAAGAAATAACTCTCACCCTATGAGAATCGCCCTTATTACTCTCGCGGTAGCGGCCCTTGCTTTTATCGGAAGCATTATTTGGTCGGTTATGGGGAAATCAGGAGTGACGAGTGTCAAAAATCCCATCGTACGTATAGATGAGCCAGCTGACCTCTCCAATGTACAAATAGATATCATCAAAACTAATCAAAAACTCTACGACAAAGTCGAACAGCTCGAAGCGAAAATCGATAGGCTTACCGGTTGAGATTCTCTCTCTTGATCACTCGCAAATCCAGCAGTCTCTCCACCTACCTATACGGAAACTGGAAAGACTGAACCTCCGATTATCAAAGTCTCTGGAAAATTTCTTTCCCTCGTGATGCCGACAGTTGACTTCAAATTAGAAGCCAATAAAGGTATCTACGATCTCCTCACCTTTGAGTCAATTCCCTACTCCACTTACTTCGATATGAGGCTCGGTCTCAAGGCGTTCGTTATCGACATCTCCTATGATTCTTTTCTCAAAAACATGAAGGCCACGACACGAGAAGTCTACAGTATAAACGAGACGAAATCATTTCCCTTTGCTAGCTTCTATGTAAACTCTATAAAACCAGACACTGTTATACGCCTCGTTACCGAATTCGAAAACCAGACCATTGCCCTCGAAATCCCGAAAACGAAATTTCCCATCTTAAAGGCGCTTCTCACGAAGAAGGAGACAACCGTAAGACCTAGTCCTCTCCCACTTCCTAAACCATCAACTACGAAATCCCTCCCTACGAGCAGCGGAACTATCCTCAAAAAATAGTTCACTCCCACTCCACATATCCCTAATTCCTAATTTTCCCACTATGGCCAGCAAAAAAATACTTCTTACTCCGGAAGGTCTCGCAGAACTCTCGAATGAACTCCAACAGCTCAAAGAAGTAAAGCGTGTAGAAATCGCCGAGAAGCTTAAAGAAGCCATTTCCTACGGAGACCTCTCCGAAAATGCTGAGTACCAGGAAGCTCGAGATGACCAAGCTCAGGTTGAACTCCGTATTGCGGAACTCGAAGAAATCCTGAAGCCCGGAAACTATGAACTCATCGAAGATGAGAAAAAATCGAAAAAAAAGAAAGGTATCAACGTCGGAAATACGGTCAAGCTCACGAGTAAAGATGAGGATGGGAAGAAGGATGTCACGTATACCATAGTAGGATCTCAAGAAGCCAATATCTTCGAAAATAAAATCTCGAACGAATCTCCTATTGGACGATCCCTCATCGGAAAAGAAGTCTGAGAAACAGCCAATGTGACGCCTCCATCTGGTAAAACTACGACCTATACGATCATAGAAGTTGCCTAAGCAAGTCTGTCTCAAAGAATCTTCTACCCAATATACACTTTACTCGGGTAACCACTCATCGAATTATGGGCCTCTTCCAGGAATACTTTCGTATGTACACCCTAGCTGTTCCATTTTTTGCACTCCTCGTGGCTATTGTCGCGAAGGGTTTCGTCCACGCCATCCACGGAAGATTTAGCTTTTCCAGGGCGCTTGGGAGTGGTGGTATGCCGTCTGCACACTCTACCTTGGTCGTGAGTCTTTCGACCGCTATCGGGATCAAATATGGGGTTTGGAGTGACGAATTTATGATCTGTCTCGCCTTTGGGGTGATTATCATTTATGATGCGATGAACGTACGATTCCAGGCAGGACTCCACGCGAAAATACTCAACTCTCTCAAGATTCAGAGCATTCCGCTCAATGAATCTATCTGACATACTCCGGTCGAAGCAATAGTGGGCGGTATTATCGGTTTTTCTACAGCTATCCTCCTCCTCGGAGCATACTAAGGTAATGAATAATTGATAATTATTAATGAATAATTAATAAAAAGTAACTTGTAATTCCTCTTTTGAAAAACTATTTACGTAGAGGTGACTCGAGAGTATATAATATAAGCCTATAATTTTTTGAATAGAAAACTTTATACTTGAGAACTTTCAACTTGGGAACTCATACCCCTAACCTGCTACTTTTAACCTGTAACCATGCCCTATGTTCTCCATCCACGACGAAGCCCACATCATAGAACTCCTCGAGACACACGGTCACAAACGATTTCGCTACGCTCAGGTGGAAAATGCGATTTATAAGAATTTCATCACTGATTTTGATACCATCGAAACCCTTCCGAAGGATATCAGAAACTTACTCACTGAAAACTGTTTCTATACCTCACTTACCCTTCATAGTGAGAAGACCGGAGAAGATGGACAGACGACGAAATTCCTCTTCAAAACACACGATGACAAGATGATTGAGGCGGTGATTATGCGACACCTTTCAGGACGCAATACCCTCTGTGTGAGTTCCCAAGCGGGTTGTCCGATGGCTTGTAGTTTTTGTGCGACGGGGAAGCTCGGACTCATCCGCAACCTCGAATTCTATGAAATCATCGACCAGATTCTCTGGGCGGCCCACCACCTCGCGAAAGAAGATAAAACCCTTCGCAATGTCGTCTACATGGGTATGGGTGAACCCCTTCTGAACTATGAGAATGTTGCTCGATCTATCACGATCGCCTGCGGTCAGAAGAAACTCGACCTCTCGAACCGTCGTATCACCGTATCGACCTGTGGGATCGTTCCTGGTATACTTCGGATGGCGGAGGATTTCCCTCAGGTTTCCCTCGCGGTTTCCCTCCATGCACCGACTGATGAGGCTCGCAAACGGATCATGCCGGTCGAAAATACGTACCCCATCGACAAGCTCATGGAAGCGATCGACGCCTATGTCGAGAAGACCAATAAACGGATATTTTATGAATACATCATGATCGCGGGAGTCACAGACAGACTCGAGTTTATCTCAGAGCTCGCCCACCTCCTCGAAGGACGACTCGCCCATGTGAACTTCATCCCGTATAATGCTGGAGAAGGGATTATGGGAACGGGATTCCAGCCGACGAGTAAGATTATGATCAAGAAATTTCAGGAAGGACTCGAAAAGGTCGGGATTCCATCGACCATCCGTCACACGATGGGAGACGATATCGATGCGGCCTGTGGCCAGCTCGCGCTCAAGGAAGAATGAAAATCCCTCGCCGAAGAAGAAGGCAAGGGAATGAAAAAACTCGTGGAGGGATATTGGAAAAAGGAAGAATAGCATTTAACTAGCTTTTCACCTATTGGAAATTCACATAAAAAGAAGAAAATCTTTTGGTGAAGAAAAGCCATAAGTATCTTGCCAATTTGGTCCATTTCTGGTATTTCTACGTTTACCTCAAAATATCACTCTGGATTTCGGATGTAATTTATTCCACTCTGTTATTATAAAATTAGGGTCTAGACTAGCAAACATTATTTCTTATAATGCTTGCGTATGATTAAATTCAGTAAACTTTCTTCTTACAAGGTTTGAAAAATTTTTTATTATTTTTTTGAGGATTTTACAGCCACTCAGACAGCAAAGATTATGAGTATAAATCGTAATACTGTGAACCTTTGGTACAATCGATTTCGTGAAGCAATTGTACGACTCTCAATAGAAGAATCAAAACATTTTAAAGATAGCTATGAGTTTGGTTCTGAGTTCGAATTAGATGAATCCTACTTTGGTGCTCGTCGAGTTAGATGAAAGCGATGAAGATGAGCTGCAGGAAAGACGCCAGTATTTGGACTACTCAAACGAGATGGACGAGTATTTGTAAGTATAGTCGAAAATTGTTCTAGAAGCGAGCTTATGCCTATTATCCAGGGAAAGATACTCGAATGATCTACTATCTACACTGATGGATGGAAAGCATATGATTCGCTCGTTCTTAATGGATATGATCACTATAGAGTATTTCACAGTGAGAATGAGTTTGCTAGAGGAAAGAATCATGTAAACTGAATAGAATCTTTCTGGAGTTTCTGTAAGAGAAGAATGGCAAAGTTTAATGGGATTGATTCAGATAAGTTTCACTTACACTTGAAAGAATGTGAATTTCGGTACAATTATAAAAATTACCAACTAGCAAAACGAGTAGTTTTTAGAAATTTGCTAGTCTAGACCCAAAATTAATTTTTGCTAAATCCGTCCTATACTCGTCACTTGCAGGTGTCCATGATCTTAAATATTGATCCCAAGTTACACTATAGAATTGCTGAAAAGGTTTTATTACATCAGTAAGTCATTCTCTTGAACTTATCCAATCACCTTGACTGACTTTAGTATGAGTAATTGATAGATCAATTACTTCCATAGCTCTATGAAGGATATTTTCAATACCTACTTTTGTTCTTGGTGACAAGCTTGGTCTCCGTAGCGCAGTACATGTAGCTAATCAAAACTCGATAACACGTTGTAATGTTGCAAATTCAGGATGTCATGGATTTGCTGCTATAGTAGCTATACTAGCCATATCCAGATATGATGAGGTTCGCATAAAATTGAATTTTAATTCAATATAAAAATATACTTTTAATCATATTTGTCAACTTATTTTGACATTTATTTTTATTTAGTCAGATTTTATATCTGTTGTCTTTATAACTTGTATACTCTTTGCCATTTTGCGCATGCCCATTTTCAAAAAAACGAGCAATACCCCTTTTTTCTATAATTTGCCCGGCAAACAATAGGATCAACCTCATCCGAGATGAGCAATTAGGAGTAAAATAACTCATCGGTGCGTATGAGAAGAAACTCGTGGAAGGATATTGGATCAAAGAGTGAGCTTAATGCACCCTGAGGAGCTCAGTAAATTCTGATCGAGAAACTTGTGCTTCAGCTCCGGAATCATTCGTGAGGACTACTCTATCTGTATAGATGAGGATTGTATTGTAAATGACTCACTGGTGGGTTACTCCATTTTTTCCATGCACTCATATAGCGACTAGGGGCCGAGAATCGGCGATATTCACTCACGACTCTGCATCTCTCGCTCAGGTATAGGCAGGACAAATACACCCGGGCTCTAATGTCTTCCCATCCTTACTCGGAAGGCGTATTCGCATTTGGATTTGGCTCGTAACTCACTTTACGCAAGTCAATCCGGTTTTGGTTTCTATAAATGGGCTTGTATGAGTTGGCCTATGAAATGTACAGTTTTCACAAGAGGTTTCCAAGCTGGTAAGAAGTGGGTATACTCGTTCTTCCGATTCAGGCGCATTGGTAACTTTTCCGCTGATAAGAAAATATACCACTTGTTGAGTTTCGAGTTCTACAACACCCACTTTTTGTGTGAGTGGAGTCGGTCAGTTATTATTGGCTATCGTGAGTAGATAGGTCCTATTGAGTGGCGAAGATTCATGTGTTGGTGATTCTGGTTGCATGATGTATAAATGATTACTTATTCTATACCGAAAGCCAAATAAGTCAAAATGATACGAATCTTCAGAAAAAACTAGCGATATCCCTTTTTTCTATATAATAGGTCCATGCCCAGCAAAAATATCGACCTCATCCTCACCGAAATCGAAACCTTGAAAGCGAACCAGGAGTATCAGAAAGCCAAAATCGTCGCTCGTTCGGCACTCGTCAAACATACTGACGACTATCGTCTCTATGAGGAGCTCGCGGATATTTCCCTCTTCGAAGAAAACCTTGATGAAGCGGAAACGATGATCGAAGCCGCTGAAAAACTCCATCCCGAGTCTGGGACGGGGATCTACCTCCGTGGATATATCGCCGTCGCCAGAGGCGATCATAAGACGGCTATCGAGACGCTGACGAAGGCCAATACGCTCTTCCCGAATAATCCTGAAATACTCCGGAATCTTGGGTGGGCCTATGTACTTTCAGGGAGTACCCCGAAAGGTATTGCCTTCCTCAGACGTGCTTCTCATATCGCCCCAGAAGATACCCTCATTACCAATGACCTAGCCATCGCCCTCATCGCTTCATGAGAACATCAAGAAGGGGAAAAACTTCTCGCAACCATAGATGGAGACCTGAGTCGAGTACAAGGACGTACGTCGTGAGAAAATCTCTAAAATAATTTTGAGAAAGTATCATATTATGGCATAATATAAATTGAAGTTTCACTCTTGTTATTCTTGATTGTATTTCTACCTCCTTTCATCGCAACTTTATCTTCCCGGCTTCCCAGCTTCATTCTTCCCAGCTTTATACCTCCTTCATTTCTCTATGTTTACTATTCCCGTTTCTGATATCCTCTCAAGCTATACCGGTGACTCGAAGGAGTTCTCATTTTCTTGAGCTATCTACGATGGATACTTCGAAGATATTACCTTCCAGAAGGATCTTTCTTTTGATCTCAAGATTATCGGACTCGATGATAGTGTCGAAGTGGTTTTTAAGAATCTTGAGACTGATGTCACCTACGAATGAGTACCGCATCATATAACCATCTGAGGATTCGAGCGTACTTTTTCTGAGAAATATGATCCTGAAGAAGCCATCGCCTGAGTCCATATGATCAAAGGTGGAAATATTGATCTCGCACCGGTCCTTCGAGAAGAAATAATTATGGCGTGTCATGAGCTCTAAGAAAAAAGGGGCTTCCATACTCCGGATCATCGAAAAAATCGCCGAGAAGCATAGCTGGAAGATCTCTCTTGATCCATATCGATGTGCAGGATTTATAGAATTCTCAAAATGAAGACGATCATTTTTCTGGAAAAATAATTTCGATTTCAACCCACACGGAAGTGTCGAATTTATAGAAGATAAAGGATATACTCGAGGCTTTCTGAGTACCCAGTGATATCCAGTTGCGCCTTGATATACTTGCTACTTCGACCCAAATACCCCAATAAATAACCACTTGGAACAATGGTGAAAATATGCCACCCAGATTGGATATCCTATTATCATAAAACCAAACTCCCAATCCCTCGGAAATGGCGTAAAAAAAATCAATCATCCCTCGTATCTTGAGGCAGCGATTCGAGAAGTACTCAAATATCAACCGGTTTTTCTCATCGAAAAGTTTGTTCCTGGAAAGATCTGGAGACTTCTCATGTCACAAGA
>JAYVJC010000009.1:0-29403 GCA_043769645.1 Candidatus Altimarinota bacterium | reverse complement strand
TCGATGTGGTGAAAACCCACGGTCTCCAGGTCACTATCAAGTTTGCTAACAAAGATCCACTCGCCTCAAAAGCACTCCTCGAAAAACTTCGTTTTCCATTCTCTCGTTAATTTTTCTTTTTATGGCTCGAAAAGCACTCGTCAACAAATGCCAAAATGCTCGTGAAAAAGCAGAACGTGCTCATGCACTTGGTAAAGTAGCTCCACACATGACTCGACTCTACCACCGATGTTCCAACTGTGGAAGATCGTACGGATATATTGGTAAGTTTAATCTCTGTCGTATCTGTATACGTGAAAAGGCGAATGCCGGAGAACTTATGGGAGTCCGAAAGTCTAGCTGGTAAAATACAGTTTCAAGTTCCGTGTTGTAGGTTTCAAGAAAACCCAATCGGATATTATGTTGAAACACTCACCCTTCAAATTTGTAACTAATTATTTATGATTACCGATCCAATCGCAGACCTTCTCACTCGTATTCGAAATGGATATATGTCACGTCTTCACTCTGTGGAAGTCCCATTTTCTGGAATGCGCGAGAATATCCTCCGAATTCTTAAGAAAAATGGGTATATCGTAGAGTATACTCTCGATACTGCAACCCGCCTTTTTACCGTGAGCCTTCAGGATATACGAAAGACGAAATATATCCCATCATTTCGACGTATCAGTCGCCCAGGACAACGCATCTATGTCAAGGCTTCTGAAATCAAAAAGTCTCGAAATGGACATGGTATATTTATCGTCTCAACCCCACAAGGAGTGATCACTGGATATGAGGCATATAGCCTCGGAGTCGGTGGAGAACTTCTCTGCGAAGTCTATTAGTTTTTTGAGTTGAATCTTCTGTATCTTTCAAATTGTAACCTCACGCTTATGTCTCGAATCGGAAAACAACCTATCAAACTCCTCTCTGGAGTCACCTATACGACCACCCAAGAGGAAATCGTCATCAAAGGGCCTAAAGGTACCCTTTCTTGGAAGATTCTTCCTGGAGTACATGTTGCCGAAGATAGTGGCGCACTCATGGTAACTATCGATGATGTCACGAACTCACAACAAAAAGCGTACTGGGGACTCACACGAGCCTGTCTTCAGAATATGGTCGTTGGAGTTTCTGAGGGCTATAAGAAGTCACTTGAAATCCAATGAGTAGGATACAAATTCGAAGTCGGAGGACCTCGAAAGCTTACCCTTGCGATCGGATTTTCTCACAAGGTTCCCGTAGAGGCTCCAGAAGGGATTACTATAGAAGCAGATAAAGAAGATAAGAACAAGATCCACATCTCTTCTCACGATAAGCAGCTCCTCGGATACTTCGCAGCCTATATCCGTTCTCTCAAAAAGCCAGAACCATACAAAGGGAAAGGAATCAGATATGTCGGAGAATATGTCAAACGTAAGGCCGGTAAAACTGCAGGCAAATAATCTTCTATTACGAATAATTGCAATAGTAATTCATCACTCACAATCCTATGCTCGCTAAATTTCAAACCAAAAGCCGTCGTGCTGCTCGAGTCCGTTCTCGAATGACTGGTACCGCGTCTAAGCCTCGTCTTTCCGTATATCGAAGCAACACCGCTATCTACGCCCAAGCCATCGATGATCTTGCTGGAGTAACTCTCTGCGCGACTTCAGATCTCAAGGCAAAAAAAGGGACGAAGACTGAGCTTGCCCAGGAAACTGGTAAAACCATCGCGAAAATGCTCCTCGAAAAGGGAGTTAAAGAGTGTGTATTCGACCGAGGAGGAAATCTCTACCATGGACGTATTAAGGCTCTTGCCGAAGCTGCTCGAGAAGCTGGACTTTTATTTTAATTTTTCTTTTCACCCGTTCTTATGTCAGATATTACCCCAGTAGAAATCGAAAACATCGAAGTGCTTCCTGAGACTACTCCAGTAGAAACTCCTGAGGTATCTGCTGATGCAAATTCCGCACGTCAAGATCGAGGTGGAGATCGTCGAAATGATCGCCCTCGCCGAGATCGCAAGGATGGATCGCGCGACGAACCCAAAGAATTCGCCGAAGAACTCCTCGGACTCGATCGTGTTACCCGTGTAACTGCGGGAGGACGTCAGCTTCGATTCCGTGCTTCTATCGTCATCGGTGACGGGAAGGGACGTGTCGGTCTCGGTCTTGGAAAATCTGGAGAAGTTCAGGGAGCTATCGAAAAAGCCGTACGAGATGCAAAGAAAAATCTTATCAGCTTTCCTATGGTCAATGGAACGATTCCTCACGACGTGAGTATGAGTTTCAAGTCGAGTTCGATATTCCTTCATCCCGCACATATGGGAACAGGTATTATCGCAGGAGGAGCGGTACGAAAGGTACTCGCGGTTTCAGGTCTCAAGGATATTATCGCGAAGCAACATGGAGCTCCGAATAAAATTACTAATGCCCGAGTCGTTATGCTTGCCCTACAGGCCCTCAAGCCACTCGAGATGATGAAGGCTTTCCCTAAAAAGAAAGGATCTACTGGAACTGAGCTAGCAAAAAAAGTGGAAACAGTTGCAGAAACTCCAAAAAAAGAAGAAGCAGCAAAAGCTGAAGTAAAAGAAACTAAGAAGGTATCTCCAAAGACCGATACTCCGAAAAAGCCAGTCCCAAAGACAGCCGCTTCTAAGAAATCAACTGCAAAAAAAGAAACAAAATAATTAATGAGGTTTCAAGGAAAAAGTTCTCAAATTTTCAAGTATTTTGAAAATAGCCTGAGACTTCTACTCTCTACCCTTCTACCTGATAACTTACTCTCTATGACCAATCTTACAAGTCTCGCTCCTGTCCCAGGATCCCAAAAAAAGCGTGTTCGCCGAGCTCGAGGTCGAGCTTCCGGACTCGGAGGTACTGCTGGACGTGGTATGAATGGACAAAATTCACGTACCGGACGCAAGCGATATGCGACCTTCGAATGAGGACAGACTCCACTCTTTCGTCGTATCCCGAAACTTCGTGGATTTACCGCCTTCGAACCGAAAGAGTATATTTCTGTCAACCTCTATACCCTCGAGAAGCTCGGAGCTCTCGGAGTGACGACTATCGACTACGCGGTTCTCTACGAGCGCCGTATCATTCGGGAAAAAGGAAAACTCCTCAAGATTCTCGGAGCCGGGAAACTCACTCACGCCCTGACTATACTTGCTGATTCGTACTCTGCTTCTGCCAAGGCAACTATTGAAAAGGCTGGAGGACAGGCGAATGTGTAGCTTGTAGTAAATAGATGTTAGCAAATAGCAGGTATATTCTAAAATAAGTAATTATTAAAAATTCCCATATCGCAAGGTATGGGGATTTTTCTCTTCTAATACATATATGTTAGTCTAAAATTAATGTTTTTTTAGTGTATGCTTCGATTTACCTGTTCTTGTATCCTACTTCTTACAAATCCTGCCCAATTCCCCCATAAAATTTCTCAATCAGAATTATAAATAGTTACGTTATGAAGAACGCTTCCCCTCCATTTATAGAAGTCATGTATAGCTATTTCTCCTTTCATCCATCTTGTACTTGTTTCTCATGGGTTACCCACCGATCCCATAATAATTTTATAGTTTTCATCTGGTTTAGGAAACCACCCTTTTTTTTCTCATTGAATTGGAGATCATTTAACTTTAGTTTCGACATTTGCTGATAGCATAATTTGTATGAAGGTAGACTCAGTCTATACCTTTTGTTTTTACCTGTCAATTTTATTTCGCTTTCCATTTGGTTTTTCTCAGTTTTTCTATACAATGCCCCCACGTTAATTTACCACTATGATTGCTCAAGCTAGAACTATTTGGGAGACTCCACATATCCGACGCAAGATCCTTGTAACTCTCGGTATAATCGCGGTCTACAAGCTCCTTTCAACCATCCCAGTCCCAGGGGTGAATGTCGCCCTGCTCTCGGCTTTTACGACGCAGCTTCAGGCGAATACGCAGCTTGCTTTCTTTGGTTCACTCATGGGAGGTGGTCTCGAACAGTTCTCTATAGTTCTCATGGGACTTGCCCCGTATATCAATGCGACAATTATTATCCAGCTCCTTGCGGTTATCGTTCCGTCTCTCGAATCCCTCAAAAAAGAAGGAGAACAGGGTCAGAAGAAGCTCAATAATTATACTCGATACCTCACCTTTCCTCTCGCTCTCGCGCAGAGCTACGGGATGATTTTTCTCCTCAATAGTCTCGTCGGAACGGGTACGGCCTGAGTTTCTATCATCGATACGACAAACTTCTGGGGAGTGATATTCCCAGCGATGATTATGATCACGGCAGGGACTATGATCCTCCTCTGGCTTGGTGATCTTATCACAGAAGCTGGTATCTGAAACGGAAGTTCGATTATCATCTTCGCAGGAGTACTGACAGGTGTGCCTCAGCATATCCTCGGGTACCTGAGTACGGCTTCTTATGGCCCACTTATTTTCCTCACGTTCCTGACGATCGGAGTCATTTATATTATCATACGATTTACTGAGGGATTCCGAAAGGTTCCGCTCATCTATACTCGAACGGGGCGAGAAGAAAAATCTTACTTCCCGATCAAGATCAATCAAGCCGGGATGGTGCCGATCATCTTCGCCGTGTCCCTCATCACCTTCCCATCTCTCATCGGTCAGATCCTTTCTCGTCGCGGTGGACAGTGGGGGGACATCGGATCATGGCTTGCGACGAATCTCTCGCTCCAGAACCCGACGTGGCTCTATATCGGAGTGTACTTTATCCTCATTCTCGGATTCTCCTATTTCTACGTGTCGATCACATTCAATACGACCGAAGTCGCTGAAAGTATCCAGAAACGAGGTGGTTATATCCCAGGCGTTCGTCCTGGAAAGGAGACCGCTACCTACCTTCAGAAGGTATCAGATCATCTCAACCTCTTCGGAGGTGGATTCCTCGCGATTATTGCGATATTCCCCTATGCCATCACGAAACTCAATACCGAGTTTCAGTTCTTCAATCTCTCCGGAACCTCACGACTTGATTTCCTCATCTCAGGTGCGGGACTCATTATCGTCGTCGGAGTGGTCCTCGATATTATCCGCCGAATCGATACGGATATGAAGAGTTTCGATTACAAGAAGTTTCATTAGGAGTTGCAGGTTTCAAGTTGAAAGTTGCAAGTTCCGATAGCGCGTACAAGTTTTAAGTAACAGAATATATGAAACGTTTTGAAGAAATTGACTCTTGGAAACAGGCCAGAATTCTGACAAAAGATATTTATTCTGCCTTTAACAGTTGCAAGGATTATTCATTCCGTGATCAGATACAGAGAGCTTCTATCTCTATATCCGCTAATATTGCGGAAGGGTTTGAAAGAAATACCAATAAAGAGTTTCTCCACTTTCTCCATATTTCTAGAGGCTCAGTGGGAGAAGTACGCTCGTTTCTATATCTTGCACTCGATCTGGAATATATCGATGAAAAAACTTTTGATACACTCTATACTCGAGCGGAAAATGTTTCAAAACTTCTATACTGACTCATCAAGTATCTGAAAGACTATGAAAATGAGAGTCACTAAATGTTCTGATACTTTCTTGGGATGTAAACCTACTATACTTTCTTTCAACCTGAAGCTTTCAACTTGTAACCCGTAATTTTCAACTTGTAACCTGCAACTTTTAACCTTCAACCGAAATATGCTCTTCACCGTTTGGGATACAGAAACTACCGGATTTCCGGTACGAGAGGGGACGCTAGATCAGCAGCCCTATATTATCCAGTTCGCTTCTATTACAGGAGAAATGAATAGAAACTGAGAATACCGCGAAATTTCGCGAGAAGATATTATGATCAAACCCCACATTTCGATACCCTTTGCAGCTTCGCAAGTGCACGGCATATATGATAAGGATCTCATCGAGAAGCTCTCATTTGATGAGCACCTCGATACCATCCTCAAGATCCTCAATACAGCGGAAGTCGTCATCGGTCATAATATCGAATACGATGAAGGAGTCCTCGGCTATGAGCTCGAGCGATATGGGCGAAAGGGTGAGTATACACCGATGAAAACGCTCTGTACGATGCGAGGATCGACTGAATACTGTCGACTTCCTGGTCGAGGGATGGCGTGGAAACCACCGAAGCTTTCGGAGCTCCATCGACACCTCTTCTGAGAGTACTTCGAAGGAGCGCACGATGCGATGGCGGATGTCGAAGCGACTACACGGTCTTTTGCTGAGCTCGTCAAACGCGGTGTTATCCGTCTTCCTGAATCCGAAGTGATGCGGTTGTTTTAGGAAAAGTTATCAAGTTCTCAAGTAGAAAGTTCTCAAGTCAAAGGCTTTTAGGTTGAAAGTTTTCTGTTTTTGAGAAATGCAATCACCTTTCAATTATTTGAATAATCTTTTATTGACTGGTTTTTTGAGTCAAATCAACGCCGAAATATTTGCTTTCCCACTATAAATAAATAAAATGTCTAGTAATTCCACACTTTTCATGGTCTTTCTGTTCTGATAATTTGCCAGAGTGGAGAAAATATGGTAGAGTGGATGGGTGAAAGTATTATTTTTAATATACAAAATATGACAGTAGAAGTTCAATCTGTAGGAGGTAATGTAGATTCTACACCTTTTAGATTCACGAATCTCGATCAGCTTCAGGCCTTTCTGAAAGCAAAAGGATGGACTGAAGATAAACTCAATATATTATTCTCATCCGTAAATGTAGCGAAGAATTTTCCAGAGATTTCTCTTACTGAAGCTGAATTAGCCGATCTTTCTTCCCGATTAAATAAACTGCAAGGTCGTTTTGAACAACAAAATCTTCTCAGAATCGTCGTAAGGAATAAACTCAGGGAAGAAATCGAAAGTATCACCTTCGATACTACTCATGATATATGTTCAGCACTGAAAGAGAGGTGAGTGGAATATCCGGATGCCTACCTTACCCAAGATCCGGCAAATAGCTCATTTATTCGAGATTTTAAGGGCCCAAGAACTCTATCTATGGCGAAATATGAAGAGCTCATAACCGCACTCAAGTGAGTGTCATGAGATGATGTCATTGCGCGATGAAAAAGATGAGAGATTATCCGTTCAGCATTCTGAACTCCTGTGGTGAGCGTAGCGTCAGATAAAATGGAAGTCATGGTCGATAGCGTGACACTCCTGACACTCAAAAAATCACTTGAAAACGAGGTATCGAACCCTGTGACGGTCGGAAGTCTGACAAAACTTCTCGATAAACTCGCACTCGAAAAAGATCCAGATGGAAAAAAAGTGATTGTATCCTACCTCTGGTCGAAGCTCGCAGTCTCTGGGTATGTGATGACTATCCAGTGAAATAAGTTTTCGATTCAACATAATATCGATCAGAAAAACACTGAACTCCTTGAGGCTACCCTCTCAGCCTATATGGGAGCAGGGAAACTTACTATCAGTGAACTCCAGAGAGCTATACTTGTGTGATCATGAAGCTTTGGCGCATACCTCGATACTCAGAAAGTCGATATCAAAAATATATCCACAGACAAATATGCACTCTTTCTCTGAGAGGCTCTCAAGATCGATATAATCAAATGAACACCCGCCCAGAAAATCCAAGCTATCAATAAATCTTCCGCTACTCCTGATGAGAAGGCATTCCTCATTTCGTATGTCAATGGCGGGTTTGCATGATATAATCTTGCACCAGATGCTCTAAGACAAGTGAAGTTACGAGAAGCGAGTTCAGAGTTTCTCGCCTCGCCACAGTATGCTACTGTCGTGTCGAGCGTTGATCGTGTCAGCAGTGGTGGCATCGCTAGAGAAAGAGCACAGATGGCTCAGGAGCAGAAACCCAAAGAACTTACCATCGAAACCTTCATGGATAACCCTATGCTCGCGATCTCGAAATATCCTTGGGTATCTCTTACTTTACTTATCGGAGGCATATGGAAGTTCTGATTTATGAAAACTATAGGAGGGCTTCTCCTCGGCATGGTTGGGATAAAGGCCGTAAATGAACTCGGAAATACAGAACTCGGAAGAGAAATGAAAGGAAATCTTGTAGGTTGAGCAAAGCAAGTAGCAGCAGATTTAAAAGGTACGGTATCTGGAAGTGTTGCACCAATTGCGGCTCCCGCCGCTCCAACTGTTCGAGTTCAGTTTGATGAGAAAAATATAAGTGAATTCCAGAAAGCATGAGTTGCTAAAATCCGTGGAAATGATTCCCTGCTCGAGGTCATCGTAAATCTCCCGAAAAAGAAAAAGGAACAAAATGCTACTCTTGATGATTATCTCAAAGTCGTTCATGTCGACTCTATACAGAACATTACTCTTGATAAGATTATCTACACCAATGATATTGATCAGTCAATTTTCTCGAATCAAGGGATGAACCTCTTTCCTACCACATGAGATATCCCTGATAATATGAGTCGATACCTCCTCAAGAAAGTACTTAGAACCTATATTGGTATGGGTCAGCCTCTTTCTGCACCTGGAAATAATCTCAAAGAATGACAAGTAACTCTCGATGAATTCAAGACAAAATTTCCAGAGGCAGCGTGGAAGACTAAAACGCTGAAAGATCTTATTACCGAAATCTATAAAAAATAAATACTCATATACCTTAACCGTTCATAATTATGACTAAATCAGTCAACATACCGGAAAGTGCCAGAGACAGGCTCAAGGTAAATCTTTCTCAAAAACAAGACGCAGCTCATGTCAATCGTGTACTTGCCACTCCTGAAGTAACCCTTGAAGATATGGAGTGACTTTCTTCTGAAGAGAAGGTACAGTTCCTCGCGGCTCTCGAAGCTGAGAAGAAAGCTATAGGTGATGATATCCATGGACAACTTAGAGCTCTGCTACAAGAAGCAGGAAGCCCATCAGTGCCTGCCCAACCTGTGACTACTCCTGCTTGAACACAAAGAGACTGAGGTGATAAAAAGAATGAAGTTTTAAAATGAGTAGTTCCAAAGGAAGTATCTAACGCGGCTTGATATGCTCGTATCTCTGTATCGAAAGCATTTTGAGATCCAGGTACTGATAAATATAAATGAGAATATTTGTCTACTATACGTTCTGCACTCAGTAAGCTTCCTTGATATGAACCATCTACTCAGTCTGATATAACTGATGCCATATATCAATCAAGAGATTTCAATCTTGCCTTTATAAATTGGCTTGAGGGTGAATCAGCAAAAGATACGAATAGTCTTGATACTTCTATAAAAGGTTCTGGTACCTTTCCCTTTATTTTCGATAAGACTACTTTTAGTTCAGTTACTGAGAAACGGCAAGTAATAACTGCTATGCTGAAAGGGCTTTGAGAAGCGCTAACAAAACCAGAAGTGCAAGCTGGTATGATAGAGTCTTTGCTTGGTGAAGGATTTGTAAAAAAAGCAGTCATAGTATGAGGTGGTACTATTGTGGCATCAGTTGTCGCATGAGTACTTTTGTATAAAGCTGGAAAATGGGTACTTGGGAGGGCTCTTTGAGCAGCTTGAGTAGCTATAGCAGGAGCTATAGGATCACTAATCGGAAAATGAATGAACCTTGGTGCAAAATGAGTAAAAGCATGAGCAACTGCCGCTGCTGGAGCTGTAAGAAATCGTGGTTCAGCTACTCCTGCAGCAGCTCCATGAGCTGCTCCCTCTGCTTGACCAGTCGACGCTCCTGTGAGAGAACTTGATATGAAGAGGACGATTGATCGTATGGCACATGAAAATATACTCAAAGAAATCTATCGTCAATCAAATGGTTGAATTGCCGGAACTCCATATCAGATAAAAGAACTCGGAGATGCCATAAAGAATGCTATCGCATCTCCAGCGGAAATCACTGAATACAATAATAGAGTCGCTCGATACATAGAGCTCTGAGACCGTCCTATCACTGACGCCAAAAAAATGGCTGAGTGGGATGCAAAACTTGAGCGAGTAATAGTATGAGAAAAAGATCCGAAAAAATGGCAATTCAAGGAAAATGCTCGAGTGAAAGCAGCAGCACCTGCCGCAGCGGCCAATCTCCAGACTCGACTTCGACAGGCTGCAGCAGATGCTAAACCGATAGAGTTTCGTGTAGGTAGTGATGTCTACGATATTATACCAGCAGCTGAGAAACCATTATGAGATTTGCAGATTCTACAAGACACCATAGCTGACAATGAAGCAAAGTTAAAAGAACTTCAGGAGGCGCAAAAGAAACTCGAAGCGAGACTTTCTCTCGAAAACGAATATGGAAAGCTCACAAAGCGATTAACAGATATATGAACTGCATTACCAGCCCAACAAACAGTTGTAAATAATGCCCTGGCTACTGCAGACGGTCATAGTGTAAGATTTAAGTATCCTGCGGATTCTAAGAATCCTACATGAAGACAACTCGTAGATGTCGACTCTCTTAAATTAGATCCTTTATATAAAGCTGACAAAGCTATTTATGATAGAGAAAATGCGAAGTTAGATTCTCTTATAGCTGAAGAAAAATCAATACGGGAAACAAAGCTTCCATGAATTGATTCCCAGCTACGAGGCTTAACAGGTAAACCAAGCTCTTCCTTGAGTCGTTACGGAAAATCTAACTTCGTATTCGATCCATCGGGTAATCTAACTGATTCTCTAACAAAACAAAAGCTCGATAATCCACTCTCAGCTTCATATACTCCAGATGCTCCAGGCAATTCTGGTGTGAAGGCACAAATAGGACATTTTAATACTGAAATAGCTCGGAATTATCTTGCTCTAGATATCAAAATGAATGAACTCCATGCATTGAACGGTAAATTTCCTAATGCTTGGAAAAAGGCAGGATTAATAATTGATTGAATAAAAGTCTCAAAAGTAGGCCTCATTTTAGAGTCAGGAATTAAGTTATTCAAAAAATAGTTCTCAAATATTAAATTAATACACATACTTTATGTCGACTGAGAAACCCCTACGCTCACTTGACGCTCGTGAGCTACTTATCCGTACAGGGAAAAATGAATTTTATACTCAATCGCATGAGATAGGATGAGATTTTACTGCACTATGGGGATTTCTCGATGCTTATATTCAAAATCTTGAGCCGGTCACTTGATACGGCGATGCTATTATACCCATAGAGAAACACAGTCCACAGTATAGAGAAACTCGCAAGAAGCTCTATCTTCAGATTACAAAACTTCCTGGATTTGATATCAAAAATGTGAACTCGATACAGATCACTGAAAATGGAGTATTGAGTATTAATCATAAAAGTGGTATCCCTTCTCATACTTTTAATCTCATCGAAGGATGGAACAATATCCTCCTCCCTCGTCCCAGTACGGATGCTATCAAAACTGAGACTCGTAAGGGTCTCGAATCACTCGAAAAAGAAGCTACGACAGAATCACTCTTCGACGGAAGTATCATCCTATCCTATCTCCCTGCTGCTCTTACGACTGCTATCTCTGCCCATAACCTCTGGACTCTCAGTTTATGAGGAAAACGATGAGCAGAGTTCGTCATTTCGAAGATCATGATCAGAAATACGACGACAGGAAAGATGGAAATCATATCACTTAGCGAAGCCTATAAGTGAACCAAGGAATCTATACGAGCAAGTCTCCTGAAAATTATCGAGAAAAATGGATATATCCACAATCCTGCTGAATGAGGATTCTACTCACCACAGGAACGAGCATTGCAGGAGACGAGGAAGTCGCTTGCGAAGATGACCTATGATGAGTTTCGGAGACAGCATCCTGAAAGTCAGATTTCGAAAAGTGAATTTGAATCAGCGAAAGAAGCGATACTTACGAAGATAGAGTCACTTCCCGCAGGAAAATCCTGGGTAGACAGAGTCAATAGTCTCATGAAGCTTCTCGGGCGAAATGCAGGAGAGCTCATATTCTTTCCAGTATTTTTCAGTCACTTTTCGAAATACCAAGACATCTCGACATTCATGCAGTGAGCTTCTGAGATGGCTCTCTTCACGACAGGGAACAAGCTCATCACAGGGACTCGCATCGGAGCGAAGCTCCCGATCCCTTTCTACATGCGTCCGATAGCGGGCATGGCTCTCTGAGGGGCTATGGTACTCGGAGGGAAAGAAGCCGCGATACTCCTCGAGATGAATCGGAAGAAATGGCAGTATATGTTCGATAGCGGATTTGGGAGTCTCTATACGGATGGGAAGTCTACTGCTGGACACCTCGCTTCGAATCTCTGAGTATTCAATATTTCCGAATACCTCGACCTCTTCAATAAGTGATGACAAGCGCTTGCCGAGATGACTGGAACGACGAGTGATGACCTCGATATCGGTATCCCTCGGATCGAGATGCCGACACCATTTGGGACCTATATCGGTACGATTCCAGAAGTGAAGCTCTTTCAGTCGACAGTGAACTTCGGAACCAATCCTTGGGAATGGATGAGATCTGCTCTCGGGAGAGACGTGCCAGACTGGAATAAGAAAGTATTCCTCTATGAAGAGAAGCTTCAGCGCGGCGTCGAAAGTATAGTGACGAAATACATTCGGGATGAATCTATGTTCGCAAGTAGTGGGAGGATAGAAGATGCTGGAGGAAAAGAGAAGTGAGGGAAAGACACACTTCTGAAAATCCACCTCCTTGCTATACTCTCCGCTGGATGAGACGGGACAGCTTTCGATGGAGAAAAAGGGAAGCTTATCGAAGGAATCGTCGCATATACACGGACTCTCGATAAGAATCGACCGAATTTTTCTTCTATACATGAGATCATCAGAAATCGTACCCGACAGATGGTCATCGATGAATTCTTCCTCGAGTCTCGATCGAAGATGCTTGAGCTTCAGCGGTGAGAAGAGGGATTCAAGAGATTTATCCCAGCTATTACAAAAGATCCGAAAAAACAAGCATACATGTGATCGATACTCGAAAGGATGATTACTTGAGAGCCGATCGTTGCTCCAGGAAAGTGGATACAAACACAGGTGCTTGGAATGAGCTCAAATAAATGGATACCATCAGAAGAAAATACCCTGTTTCAATCCATCATTGCTGATACGAAAGAAGTAGATATACACTTTCCTGGATTCACGGGAAAGACAAGCGTTTGACATGCGTTTAGTCTCTATCTAGAGATGATTTTAGAACACAAAAAGAATTATGAATTCATTACTGAGCTCAAGAAATGAAATAAAAAATGAGTGAATTGGATCATATAATCTCCTGAAATACAGGAGTTTTTCTTTTGCCTTTTCACCATCCATATGGTAGACTGGATACAAGAAATATGTACCTTGCATATTTTAAAAATAAAGTATAATAATCTAAAATATTTCTTATGACTACACCAGAGGTTCTTCGTACTACTCTACCTGCATCACCTGCTTCAGCTCCTTCCGATACGCTGCTTCGGAACTTCCGCGCTACCCTCGAAGATGGCTGGACCAAGTTTGATACTGCGGTTCCCAGTATGGGAAAGTCAGGCATTTTTGCGGATGGAGATTATATCAAGATGAAGGAAGAGTACGACTCTGCGATACAGATGCTTGCTAGAATCCGGAATGATGATGAGCTCCGATCGAATGTCGCTATGCGACAAAAGCTTGATGAGACCATCAAAGTACTCCGAAAACATAATACCGAATCAGATAAACAAAAAGCATATAATACTGCCCTGGTCGAGATGGAAACACGACTTGCTGATCTTCAAAAAGATGTAGAGAGAAACAATACCACTCTTCCCGCAATTGCCCTGACAAGTACCGGAGCTGTCATGGCGACGGATCCGATTAGAAATGTCACAGGCTGAGTTGCTCAGGTATTTGATGAGGGAGCTCATGAACTCTCGAAAGAAGTACAAAAACTCAAAAAAAACCCTCTTGGAAAAATCGCAGAATTTTTCGGATTTACTGAGGGGAATATAGTGAGTGACTTCAAGGAAGCCCTCTTTGAGAAAAAATCTGGATGATTCGATGGTTTTTTTGCAGGGATAAAACTCTGGTTTTATGGATTTCTGGCAAAGGCTATGGGGGTTGATATAGCAAAATGATTAACTCCAGAGGAGATGAGACTGGCTGGTCTCAAACCTCAAACTTCGAGAACACAGACGGATACAGGAAATGAAGATGTTTCCAGAAAACTTGATAAAAATTATGGTGTCGCATCTTTAATCCTCTCAGAAATAGCAAATGATGATGCAAAAAAGTGACATATTGCAAGCATATACCCTCTCGCTTCTATGAAAACTCTTAAATATAGAGATATGAAAGGGAATATCTGAAATACCGCTCTACTTCGTAAAAAAATCGGTGCAGGGAATGACGTGACAGATGTAGCGCTTCTTACTTTTACAAAACCGATAATCGATGAGAGCCACAGTCTCCACTCGATGATCGTATCATCCTTTACGAAAGCAAATCCTGGTAAGAAGATCGAAGATGCTACACTGTATGAGATTATCGGTTCGATCGGACCTGGAATCCGAACGCTTGCCACGATGAAAAAGATAGATATTACAGACCTTGCTGGTACGACCGAAGAGCTCGCAACCTCCTTTATAAAAGTAGATGATTCTGGTGAAGTTTCAGGCGAGCTTGTAGCTCAAGCAGAGTGACTCAATATCTCAAAGAAGGTTATCAAAGTACTGTTTTGAGATAGAAAATGAGGATTTCTCAAGGAAGGAGATCTCACGACGCTACTCCAAGATTCCAGACTGACCCCAGAAGAAAAATTACAGATAGAAAATATTAGAACTTTCGGTCTGGCATTCCAGAAAAAACTCGTATCTGATACCTCACTCAACTTCGGAAATGGTAGCGTGATGCAAGCAATCGTCGAAAAATGAGGGATGAATATAGGAGACGTACTGAAATCATATATACTCACTGGAGGAAAGACTGACTTTACTCAGATGACAGCTATAGAGAAAGTATGAGCGTATACTTCATTTTTTCTCATTGCTGGAGGGGATCCTGAGTGATCCGGTGCGCTGACAGGATCACTTATTAATATGGAAAATCTCGCAAAAATCGTGCAATGAGAAAGTATCTTCGAAAAAATACCAAAAGATGTACAGCAAATCATGGAAGAGCACTTCGGTGTCGAGGCTGCTCTTAAAAAAATATGACAGCTCGCTGGTTGAGCTGCTGATGCACTGGGATGATTTGCAAAAAAATCTCCATGATTCGCTGCAGTGCTGACTATCTGCGTTCTTTTTCTTCCGGTTTTTTCTAAGAGGACCAATCTTCTCAGTATACTTTTCGGAAAAAAATAGTTCTAAATCAGATATTAATATATATTTAATTATAAAGTCAATATTACTTTTTGACATTTTGTTATGTTTATAGTAATATGTACATGTTCCTAACTATTTATTTATGACATTTGATATTAATAGTGCTCGTCAAGCTATTGAGAAGGGCGAAGTGAAGATAAAAAAGGGCGAAGGTATTACACATGCTCTTATGCGAGCGGTTGATGCAGAGAATGCTTCCAAGTGAGTGAAAGATCTTGAAAATGAGTTCCGTGCTCTGGATGCTGTAAATAGAAAAGCAATCATGGATTTGGCAAAAGAAGTCGGGAACCATGTTCCATTTGTAGGTCGTACGAAAAATGCGAAGTATGATGTAACCGATAAAGCTCAAATCGGTGAGACACTTAGTATAAGTGGCTCAACTCCTGCTCCTGTTCCTCCAACAACTCCTGCTCCTGTTCCTCCTAAATCACCACAAGAGTTTTATGATGAAAAACTAAAACAAGCTGATACTTATCTAAAAAAGAATTGATACTCAAAAAATAATGATGGAAATTATGAGAATAAAGATAAGGATCTGACGATAAAGATTGATGGGACTGAGGTGGATTTTGAGAGATCAGCATCGAGACTATTTTCTTGGTGATTGAATAATGCTGAAAAAGCTCATGTGGCAGAAGTGAGAACAATGCTGAAAAGACAAAGAGTCAAATAGTTAATTTAAAAGTTAAAATTTATCCATAATAATTACGATATGAAATCACATTTATCGACATTATCAAGTGTTGCACTTACTGCTGCTCTCACAGCGAGTGCTTCCGCTCTCGCCTCGCAAAGTACAACAACTATGACTCAGGAGCAAATAAAATCTAGGCTTTTAGAGCTCTGTAAAGACCTAAAAGTGGGTGAATATAAGTGACAAAAAGATGAAGTATGTGAAGTATCAAATGATGATGGTATTACATGGAAACCTCTTGTATGAGGAGCTCTGTTACTCGCTATTACGGGATGAGCACTTATACGATTTCGAAAAAGAACATCCGTCTCTCCTCCTGGTACCCCTTGAATTCCAAATGACACTCCAGCTCCTGTACCTGGAGAAATAGATGAAACCTCTTCTGCACCTGGGGTGATCGTCGAATCAGAAGAGACTCCAGCAGAACTCGTATCCGAAGAGCCTGATAAGAACCCTGAGGAGATCATCGTAGAGCGAGCTAAGACGGACCCTCGATTTACATTCGATGGGGATGTTATGAAGTCATTGACGATTGCTACTATGAAGATAGATGACCTCACGAAGTGGTCACCTGGAGTAGTAAACATGGTAGATCCTACGATTGCGATGATGGTATATGAACTCCTAAAAGAGCGTATAGAAATATCAGGAAAGGTCAGTGAATCCACTCCCCTCATAATTACATATTATACAGACGGTACTGACCTCGATCATAATGTGACTACAAGTTATAGTCCAATGGTCGCAGAAGTATACGATGCTCATGGAATACCTATATGATATGTGCCTGGTGGAATAGTAAAAGGCTACACCCGTATCACTGTAGAAGTTGACGGTACTCCTCGCGTACACTGATGAGGGAAGTATGATGCCACTACCAATGTACTCATAGAATCCTATGATGAAAGTGGAAAACTCTTGGAAACTCCCGCAGAAGCTCCAAGTTGAGTGACCGATATACTCGCTCCTGATACTTCGACGATCGCTCCACCTCCTTCCAGTGAAGTGCCTGATACAGCTACCCCTGGATTATCACCGGATCTCCCTGTTCCTGTTACTCCAGTACCAGTTTGACCTACTCCGAGTTCTCTACCAACTACAGCTGATATATGAGATAAAATTACTTCAAAAATTGAAGTTCTATGATCTCCTGAGTCTCCGGTAATTCCAGCAGATACAACAGTTCCTACTGATGCAAGAGATCTCACTCCAGCTGTACCTGGGACCCTGACAGTTCCGGCACAAGTTGTGCCAGCATCTCCAGTTTTACCTGCCAAGAGTCAACCAGAAGAAGGTGTAGCAGTTGTCACTCCTCCGGCTCCAGCTCCTGCAGCAGTTCCCATAAAGACTGACCCTGAAACAGCCCAGAAAGTTACAGTTAAGCCATTATGGAAGAGATTGCTAGGGAGATAAATATAAGTACAAATGGCAAACAAATATCCAGATCCATACCCGATAGAAACTGAGTGAAGATTAGCCCGTGCGAGAGCATGGGTTCATTTTCGTGATAGAGAAAAGCTCGATGTACTCGATCAGAGTGGCAAGCCAGGACAGATACCAGTGAAGACTGGAGATAGTGTGATGCATGATGTACGTTCACTTGTAGAGTTTGTATTCTTTGATCCTAGTCGTATCAACAGAGTGCAGCCTGCAACTCCACATCCGACTCCGAATACCCCTCCGAAAAAACCACAGAAGGCTCCAAAGACACCACCAGCATGACCTCCGAATGTCTCTCCAAAACTCCCCAATCAGCCAGGAGGGAATATGCAAAATAATACCAATCAGCTTCCACCGCAAAGGCAGAAAGAGTATATCCCCCAAGATATGAAGAAAAATATCGAGTCAAAAGAGACAGCCGATGGGTACTGGCAGATAGAGCCACCTCTTGATGGATATTATTACTCGACTGTGGACTCGTATTATGATCCACTTTCGATGCTTTGGTCGACACGAGAGAACTATATTGTGTATAATCCTACACTTTCTCCGCATGGGAAGAGACATCGATTTTATTGAGTTGCGGGTCCTGGTACTATGAGTCTCCCCCTTCCTCGAGGTTGTCAGATTGATATGAGTACATGGCAGGTTGCTGGAGCCCTCATAGAGGACCAAAATGGATGTATAGCCGTCAAGACAAATCAGGTTACGCAGATTGATTTCGAATTCGTTACCCAGCAGACCTTCAAGGACATATGACCTATACATGAAGATAGTAAGTATATTATCGGATGAAAGTGACTTACGTATAAGACAAATGAAGTGATATCGGAACTGCAAAAAGTTAGAAAATCAAAATTTGATGTCGCAATTGCACTATGTGACTATATCAAGACCTCGAAAAAATATAATGTCGAATATCAGGCTCATATCCATCGTACTTCTACGACAAATGACTACTTTTATAACCTCGATGAGTCACAGGTTCTTGAGTGTTTCAGTGCGAATGCACTGTTTGTGGGTATTGCTCGTATGCTCGGTGTACCAGCTCGAATGTGTGGATGACACGTCCCAAAAACCAAGAATAAAAAATCTCATATTTCCAATAGTACAGGGCATGCTTGGAGTGAGATATGGGATGGGAATAAATGGATTCGTACAGATGCTACCCCCGTAGAGCAAGATGACCATATTGTCGAGGATGCTGAGCGAAAAGAAAAGGAAGAAAATGAAAAAATGGAAGAACAAGGATTTGATCCCAATAATCCCAATGATATAAAAAACTATGAATTATATAAGCGCATAGAAGTATCTGTACAGCCACAGATACGTAGACTTATAAAAGAGCTCGAATCCATACTTCCAAAAGATGAAGTCGCAAATACTGAGGGATGATATCGTACGGGAGAGCTTGATGGATCCAAGCTCATCGACTGGAGAATAAGATGAGATACTCGTATATTTGAACGGACGATACTCGAAGAGATTGACCCAGTGATGCGTCTCTGTGAAGTTATCATTATTGATAAGAGTTGAAGTATGTATATGGATAAACTCATCGATCCAGCTCTTCAAGCTGCTATAGTCCGTGCAGAAGTACTCTGACATTTCTGAGTTCCTACGTGTATTATATTTTTTTCAGAAAAAAATGAGATGGTGATGACATGGGAATGATCTGTATGAGGGAAACTTAAAGGTGCCAAAAATCCTAAAAAAACTCATGGAGCGCCTGCTCGTATCATTAGTTCTGCGATGAATCAAGGAGCGTGAACAAATATTTCTCTTCCCCTTGAGCTTACGAAACGTGAACTAGATACCTTTCTCCAGAGTCCCGATGGAAGAGGAAGGACATGAAGTATCACATTTATTGGTGATGGTGCACCTTCTCCTTGACAGGGGCTCTCTGGAACGGCACTTCTGAACTACGTATCATGACTGAATAAGGAATATCCTATCACTGCCTACTATCTTTGACCAGAGCACAAGTCAAATGATCTGAAATATTACTTTGGATATAAGGATACGGTAGTGGTTCCCGATGTCAAAGAACTTCCGAAAAAAATGGCCAATCAATTCAAAAGACGACTTATAAAAGAACTCCGAAAACGCTAAAAAATATACATTTATTTATTTATCCTCTATGTCTACTCCTACTACTCCTCAGGATATGCCTGAAACTCAGACTCTCACTCAGACTGATCAAGATGCACTCAATGCGACACTCGCAGCGATCCTTACGACAGCGACGGCTTCACGAGTTACTCAACAGTCAGTAACTCTCTCTCGTTCTGAGAGAGGAGAGCTCGATGCTACTCTCCAGAGAATCATCCAAGGGAAAAGTATATATGATTTGCTTGCTCAGCTCACAATCGATGATGTTCCCGCTCTCTCAGAGATAGAGCTTGTGATTTTTCCTTCCCTGAGCCAAAACGTCAGAAAATACTTGGAGTGAACTATGACTGATAAACGTACAAGTATACTCATGACAGATTGGACGAAGACTATGGATGAGATTATACACTCCGTATCTAGCGTAGTGTCTCTACAGGATATTACAGAATTATGAGAAACTGCAAAAGTACATCTAGAAAAGCGCAGAAATATCGCGATACCTACCTGACAGCAAGAGGGAACGCTGGTAAGAGTGATAGATGACCTAGCTCAGAAACGTGAAATACTACAAAAATCTCTTGATACAGAGCTCGGCATTCGTTTCGAAAAATGACTCGATAGACTTGCTCATGCTTTGGCCCAGATACTCTTCTCATCTCAGATAGCTTCAATATACAATGATCCTGTCTATACTGCACTCCTAGGACTCATGGAGAATATGTCATCCTCCTTGCGAGAATCAAAACAAAAAGAACTCGAATGAGAAATATCTAAAAGATCCTCAGAGCTTGGGACAAAAGAAGAGGCTGAGAAAGAACTCAAGAAAAAAGAACAATCATGATATATACGATCCGTGAGAGAACTCTTATGACGTATAGAAGAAGCTGTAAAGATACAGGATACTGCTGATGGGGTAGAAAAGATAGAGAAGTGATGAATACCTGTTCAAATCAGGACTATCCTCCCTAAAATTAGCTCTGAAGCAGAAAGAGAGGCAATCTTAAATGAAATGGAGAAAATATTTGAATGAAAGAAAAACAACTTGCGTATCGCAATCACTCAGTGAGGATATGCCGATATAGGCGATGGGGTAAAGCTCAAGGTATTTGTCCCTGAGCCTCCGAAAAAACTCCGCTGGGAAATCAAGACGAAACCACCGAAAGATGGTATGATAGATATATATTTCGAGGCAAAAGAACAGGGAAAAAGTCATGGAGATGCTGAAATTCTCTGACGTATCAATCCTCATGGTGGTGTAGAAAATGGACAAACATCTCGTCAGATATATGACCCACATTACTCACTCCGAGTACCAGAAGCAGACTTTCGTGAGATGATGAAGTATGTACGAAAATCAATGCATAAAAACGGAATTTGAGAGTTATACAATGTACTCAAATATGATACTAGTATGCCAGTCGTTTATGCAAACGATGTAGAAAAAGACGCTGCGGAGCACGCCAAAAAATACGGATATCTCGCTCGTATCCTCGCGAAGCTTCCAAAAGAAAATATACTTGCCAGGAAGAGACTTCCTTTGCTAAACTCTGGATCTGTCATAGGACCTACAGCTCGATCCGTGATCAAAGAATTCTCAGAACTCATGGAGATACAACTTACCTCGAGAGGGGAAGGAGCAGGTATTGTCATCGGAGAAAGTGATGCGGGTGCAGGAAAAAACTATAAACTCGAGCTTTATGCGGCTCTTACTAATAGAGAGATATTCGAAATGTCAGGAAATAAAACTGCAACGCGAGGAGATATACTCTTTACCCATGAAATCTGACCTGACGGAACCTATAGAGCATCGACAGAGCTAATCAAGTGAATGCAAACTGCAGGAGGGATCATATGTATAGATGAGATCAATGCCTATCCACCAGAAGTAGCTAAACTTATGAACCCGCTTCTCACCGGGGCACGATATATCAATGACCCTATCCGTGGAAAGATATACTGCGACCCTACCGTCATCATCTGTGGTTTCATGAATCCCGGTACATATATTGGAACTAATTCACTCGCTCAAGAGATGAGAAGTCGTGCCCGCATCTACAAGGATCGGTATCCAGACTTAGATCTTCCAGGCGGGAAGTGACTTTCCTGGGAAGAATGACTTATCATGGCAAAGCATGCAAAAAAAACGGGCTTATCAAAAATGAAACAGGATGATTTTATCAATGACTGGCTTGCTCTAAATGCCGCTCAGCCACCTCGACAAGTTCTACCTAATCAATTTTGAGGATCCCTGGAAGCTCAAAATGAAGTAGTATTAATACGTAGATATTTAAAGTTTGTACATAAAATGAGAGAACTTCACCGCTTGACTGCAGAATCACAGTCAGCCGATGATCAAGAGTTTAGTTATTCTATATGAATAAGAGAATCAATACAAATTATGTATGAATTTGAGAGGATTCATGATACTACCTCAAATGACTCAGTTTCAGATTTTCGCAAAGCAATTTGGGCAGTAGTAGCACCGAAACTTTCGATGAAGTGAATCAATGTAGACCAAGAAAAAGCCCTTCTAGTAAAACAGATTGATGCTTTTATAGTATAGTGAGCACCCAGGAAATATTTTGCACTTTGCCCTTTTAATTCTCTCACGTTTTTCATTATACAGTATTCATATTTTTATCTGTCTCTACGTTGGAGAAAATAGATATTCTTATAGCCTTTTTATCTTGTAGATTTAAGCACTTTTAATGATTACGTCATTTTCTGAGACTTTCAATAAAATAAGTAAATATAAAAATGAAAGAGAAGTTCTCGGATAAGAGATTCTTCCAAGTTTTAGATTTTTATATTAAAAAAATATCCACTCTCTCGCGAGAAGGGGATTATTATTGATTTTCTGATGGTTGCGGAGGTGTGAATCGAACACACGACCTCAAGGTTATGAGCCTTGCGAGCTACCACTGCTCTACTCCGCGATAGAAATGACCCCCGAAGAGGTCATAGGGTATTACATAGCTTTTTTCCCTACCTCACGGTAGTACGAGCGGATAATCGCCATTTCACGAGTCTTTCTCTTGGAGAGGTCTCGAGAGTGGGTCTGTTCGTTTTTGAGACGGTTTGCGGTACGAGTCTGAAAAAATGACTTCTTATATCGAAGAATGAGCTTTTCGTTGGTTTCACCTTCCTTGCGGACTGAGTAACAAATCATAGGAGTAAAAATAATTATAAATTTTGGCAGATAATATGAAAAAATAGAAGGAAGTCAAATATATTCGGTTGCAGGTTGCAAGTTGCAGGTTAGCGGGGGCATTAGGAATGAAAAAATCTTGTATACGAGAGTTGTCCGAGAGATGGAGAATGGCGGTATCGTTATTCCAATCTTTCTGATAAATACCTATTTTTCTCGTGTCATCCTCGAGTATGTGGGGATCCAGTTTCTTGTTTCCTGGATTCCCGTTTTCATGAGAATGACATAGTATAAAAGGGATTATACTTGTACCATTTCCTCTGATCAAATCGGTCGGGTTGATTTACAGGCTGTCATCCCGAGGCACTCGAGGGGTCCCTTTTATTCAATAGGTAGAGATTCTTAAAGAAAAGGGATTGCTCCACTTCGGTCGGAATGACAAAATTACGTCATTTCAAGGTTCTTTTAGTGATCCCTTCTTTGCTTGTGTCATCCTCGCTCATGAGCGGATCCTTTTACTCGCTTCCTGGATTCCCGTTTTCACGAGAATGACAAATACTGAAAAGGGATTCCTCCACTTCGGTCGGAATGACACAAAAAACGTTTCTATCTTTTCTATCTTCTCCTCTTTAATAAACCAGCACCCCCCCCCCTTGGCCCCCCTTGGAGGGGGGGGGTTACTCTTCTCAACCTGCTAATATCTATCTGCTAGATATCGACTCTATCTTGTCTAACTTAAGTCTGCCAGAATCTATCTGCCACGTACCGTCTCTATCTTTCCATCGTTTCTCACTTTTCTACCTCTTATACTTCCCCATCGTCTCTACCTTCTAAACAATCACCCCACTCCCAACGACTCGGTCGCCATCATAGATCACACAGATCTGGCCGGGAGTGATAGCACGTTGGTCATTCTGAAATTCTACCTTCCACCTTCCACCTTCCACCACCGATATTCCTTCTTTTCCCCCGTTACTCATCTCTCATCTCTCATCAGTCATCACTACTGTACACTCCTGATCCTCTTGTCGATATCTGATCTTGGCCCCATAGGTCCTCGAAGGGTCGGGCAATTCACCGATCCAGTCGGTGAGGGTACATATTTTCGAGTAGAGCTTCACTTCATCCTCGGTTCATACGCTTATAGTATTGGCTTTCGTATCTTTTGCGATCACGAAGAGGGCAGGCCCACCACCGATTTCAATTCCGCGACGTTGTCCGATAGTATAGCTATACGCTCAGGTATGGGTTCCGATGACTTTGCCTTTTGTGTTGAGTATATTTCCTAGTTTTTTGGGGATTCGTTTCTCGAGGAATTCCTTCATCGATACCTTTCCGATGAAGCAAAGTCACTGGCTATCTTTCCTTTCTGCATTCGGAAGATTTGCCTCTCTTGCGATAGTTCGCACTTGGGATTTCAGGAGTTTTCCGATCGGAAAGAGCGCTTTCGAAAGTTGGAATGGGGAGAGTCGAGAGAGGAAGTATGATTGATCTTTCTCGGGGTCAACTCACTTGAGAAGTCGATAGTTTTCAAGTTTTCAAGTTCTCAAGTTCTCAAGTTCCTGCTCTCTACATTCTTCCTTCCAACTTCCACCTTCCACCACCTCGCAACGTGCATAGTGTCCCGTTGCTATCCCATCAAACCCGAGACTGAGTGCTTCTTCGAGAAAGAGATCGAACTTGACGAGATTATTACAAAAGACGTCCGGATTCGGCGTTCTCCCCGATGCATACTCGCGATATATGTATTCGACGATGCGCTTCTCATACTCTTCGCGGTAGTCGAAGGTATAGAAGGGGAGGTCGAGAAAGAGAGCTACCTTTCTCGCTTCTTCGAGATCCGCTCTCGTGGGACAGGCTCCCGGATCTTCCTCATCGAGGTAGTTGATCATAAATCCACAAGACACCTCATACCCTGCTTGTTTCAGAAGGAATGCTGAAACCGCAGAATCTACTCAGCCTGAGAGTCAGACGAGGATCTTTCACGGTTTTGAGTTGAGAGTTTCCTGTTCTCAGTTTTGAGTTTCGAGTTTTGGGTTTCCAGTATTCATAGAGGTGTGTGAGGTCTTATAAGTTTCTATATTTATTATTCGTTCAAACATTATTACTATACTATGATTTCCCCCCAGTGTTTCACTCGAGTGAGGAGCGGATGCTCGTATACAATATCACGATTCCATGGTTTTTCGAGGAGGATGGTATAAATGCCCGCATCACAGAGCTCGTAGGCATTTTCTATCGCATCATCGATCATGAGGGTGATTTCATAGTCCTTACAGACCATAGATTTGGGTCGAGCTTCGGTCGAAAAATGGTTTACAAAGTGGACTGAGTCCTCCCCAAGGTAGGGGAAATGGCTGTTAATCCAGTTGAGTGTTCGTTCTACCCTCCACGAGTCTTGGTTACTTCTCGCGGTAACTATGGAAATACGCTTCCCGGCATCAAAAAATTTTTTCACTCATTCCTGAGAACCCTCAACTGACGGCACACTCTCGGGATTCATCGTGGTCTGACCATATCCTTCCCAGAGCGCTATCGCTTCCTCTAGAGTGATACCTTGCTGGAGTTTTGACACGTCATGTACACATATCTCTTCTTTCGAATGGATATCCGTCAGTTTTCAGAGACTATGGGCATACGCAAGAAATCCATCAAAAGTAGCCGCGAGGGTTTCATCGAGATCGAGACCGATGTGAGAGTGCTGGAGAATAATTGATATCATTATATATGCTCTTGAAATGAGGGAGAAAGGATATTTATTTTCCGAGGACACTCTTCATAAAGAAGTCTTCCAGGGGTTCCTGAAGGTCCTCGACCTTCATATTAGCGACCAGGTGTCACTCCGCAATAATCGCAAAACTATCACAAATCGCCTCCACATCTGAGAGGATATGGGTATTGAAAAATATGGTTTTTCCCGATACTCCGAGTTCGATAATCAAATCTTTGACCATTTTTCGACCGATCGGATCGAGGCCACTCATCGGTTCATCGAGAAATATCAGTTCTGGGTCATGGAGTATGGACTGCGCGAGTCCGATGCGCTGAAGCATCCCCTTCGAATAGCTATTGAGCTTTTTCTTTTCGGCGTTTTCGAGTCCGACACGCTTCAGAAGCTCGGTGATTCTTTGTTCCAGTGCGTCGCCCTCCATCCCATAAAATTTTCCATTGAACCGGAGGAACTCTCTTCCGCTGAGGTACTTATAGAGGTAGGTATTCTCGGGCATGAATCCGATTCGCATTTTCTTTTCGACATCGAGACCGGGACTTCCGAAAATTTCTACCACTCCACTGTCTGGTTTGATGAGATGGAGTATGGTCTTCATGGTAGTGGTTTTCCCTGCTCCATTGGGTCAGAGGAATCCGAAAAGAGATCCCCTTTCTACCCGAAGAGAAATATCCTTGAGGACATTCGATTTACCTATTTTTTTCGAAATACGGCTGAGATGGAGGATGGGGAGCTGGGAGGATGGTTTCTTCATAGTTTATTGAGGTAGATTAGAGAGTCTTTTTTTACTAATAAGACCTGAAAGTAACTTAAGAATAATTTGTGTTTTTGCAAGGAGTTTCTCGGAATCTTGGATATCAAGAAATCAAATTTCTTGCGCAATAACTAACTGAGTTTCGAGTTCACCACAAGATCACTTCGCTATATAAAGAAATCTGATATTGTCTTGAATACTACCACGGTAGGCTCCCTCAGCAATATTGCTTGCTATCGAAACAGATGCTCTCCTCATTTGATCAGTAAGGCCATATTGTTCAACTTTGGGAAATGTAGAAGTTATGGTATATATTTCTTTGGATAATTCTATAGATAGTTTCCAAACTTCTAACTTGGAATAATGAGATTCTATCATAATTATTACTTTAATAGTGAGAATTTCTTATGACTTCCCAGTCTCCTACTTCCCAGCCTCCTACTTCCCAGCCTCTCCCTTTTTCCGTATCTCCACCCGGATTTCACTGACCTCATATCCTTCAGGGATAGCTTTGACGGTGATATTCTCTATAGGGAAGTCACAGAAAATTCCCGTCTTTTCATCGACGAGATGAGCGTGAGTATGGGGGTTGCACTCATAGTAGGTTTTCCCATTGATGCCTGGGAATCGCCTGAGGAGTCACTCCTCTGCCATCGTTTCGATATTGCGGTAGACGGTTGCCTTCCCGATCTTTTGGCTCTTTCGACGCACCTCTTCATAGATATCGTCCGCCGAGAGGTGACGACATTCGCAAGTTGTACAGATGATTTCTCGATATTGGTGGGTTCGCAAGAGATGGGAGATAGAGGAGAGTTTCTTATATTATTTTTATGGTATAAAGCCAAAAATTTCAACCTTATCAACTTTTTACTTTATGACTTCTGAAGCTTATGCATCACTATTATGAGAATAGTTCGCGAAAAATCAATATTTATTATGAGAATAATTCTCATATAAACTTGATTTTTGTATAAAAATAATCATACTGTCTAGGTTATTTCTTTGCATGTCTCAGAACAATAAACATACTCAATACTTTATTATTTCATCAAAATCTTATGAAAACAGAAACTCCTTCATTCTCGGCCCTCAATCATCTCATTGCCGCTTATAGCCTCGCGGCTCAGAACGCTCGCTTTTGTCACTGGAATGTCGTTGGACCGCATTTTGAAGATGATCACGAACTCTTCGGAGAACTCTATGATGAACTCTCTGAAGAGGTAGATCTTTTCGCAGAGCGTATCCGAGCACTCAGGATGACTCCGATTTCGAGCTTCACTGATATTCTCCAGGAAACACAACTGAAGGAATACAGTTTGCCTATGACCGCCCGTCAGATGCAAAAAAATCTGCTTATAGACTATGAGCACATTTCTCAAGAGATGGGGAAGTTTGCTGAAGCGACGAGTGAAGATCCAGTGACGCAAGATATCATCGTCGGATCCCTTCGCCAGATCGATAAGCGTGCCTGGATGCTCCGTTCCTTATTATGAGAATAATTCTCATATAAACTTGATTTTTTACAGTGTTTAGATATAATTTTTCTCGAAAGTTTAGATGGGAAAACTATAGAGAAATAAAGAATAAATAAAAAAAATCTACTCTATCCTTGTAACTTTCAACCTTTAACTTGTAACACTATTTTTTTTATGTCCTGCTGCGATACTGACTATATGTTCGAATCGGTGAAAATCGACACTCCTGCTCCTCGCTTTGATCTCCCCGCGTATGATCCAATCAAGGATGATACTGCGAATATCTCCCTCGAAGACATGAAAGGGAAGTGGACGGTACTCTTCTTCTATCCGGCTGATTTTACCTTTGTATGTCCGACCGAGCTCAAGGATATGGCAGGAGCAAAACCTCAGTTCGATGAACTCGATGTGACCGTGCTCGCGGCTTCTACGGATACCGTATTCTCGCACCGCGCTTGGGTCAAGCATGAGGGTCTTATGAAGGGATTTCCTTATCTGATGCTCGCAGACCATAGTACCGAGATTGCCAGTGCTTATAACATCCTCGATGAGAAATCTGGGATTGCGGGTCGTGGGACCTTTATCATCGATCCTGAGGGAGTATGCCGCGGTATTGAGGTTACCTCGGGTCCCCTCGGACGCAACAGTGAAGAGCTCCTTCGAAAGATCGAAGCCCTACAGTTTATGACGGCACATCCTGGTACTGCTTGTCCCGCGAAGTGGAAAGCAGGTTCGAAGACCCTGACTCCGTCGATTAAGATCTCATGAGAGGTCGAAGCAGAACTTCAATAAATAACAATCTCAGTTAAAGCCCCAAGATGTAAATCTTTGGGGCTTTTTTCTTTAACTTGTCTTGTTTTTGTCTTTGCTCAAGAATAAATCCTTGATAGTATAGTCTTTTATTCTTTACTTTATCTTTATATGGATAACTCCAATAATAATATACCTGTACGTGCTAATGACTCTGATATGAATAGTATTCTTATAGTAGTTATTATTGTCCTTTTGTTTATAGCAGCGGCATGGTGGTACAATATGCAGAGGAACAATGTAAATACAGGAACTCCAGCAACTAATAAGATAGATATATCTCTTCCTGCCGTTCGTCCTACTGAAACCAATACACCCACTCCCATACCGACCCAGACCCCAGGCGTTCAACCGTAAATATTGGAGCTAACTCTTCAGTAAGACATCTCGGTACATCTTTGAAAAAATGAAGCCCTAATATTTATGGCGGCGCATCCTGGAACTCCATGTCCGGCGAAGTGGAAGGCAGGTTCGAAGACCCAAACTCCGTCGATTAAGATCACAGATGAAGTCGAAGCAGAACTTAAATAATACCATATATGTAGTAAATGCAAAAATCTCACCCACGAATTGAGTGACACTTTTTTAGTTGACAAAATATGTTTATAAATACTATTATAGTGTTTTAGTATTTACTGTATTTTTTATGAAATCAGCTCCTTCAACTACCCTAAAGAAAGAATGAATCGACTGAAATCTTCTCCAGGCTCAAGCTATGATAGGTCAGAATATGCACGGATTTGATATGAACAAGCGTACTAAGAAACAAAGAGTGCTATCACCTCTGGGCTTACTTACATATAATCCAGATACGCAATCTAGAGGGGGTACAATTGATTTAATAGGTGAAAATGGCCTCATAATCTCTTTACATTATCAAACTTGAGTTGTTGAAACAATCGAAATAAATAACGGTCCATCACGAGAAGGACTCCTAAGAAAACAACAGAGTCCAGTTACTTTAGGAAAAAGAGCAGATGTAGAATGACTTATGCAAGTAGTTACCGAGCTTGCAAGAAGAGTTTTGGATTTAGAAAGACAGCTTCAGGAATTAAGAGCAAAATAGGGATTTCCTCT
>JAYVJC010000008.1:0-13860 GCA_043769645.1 Candidatus Altimarinota bacterium | reverse complement strand
TTTTCTCAAGTGGAAATGCTATCGGTATCAGAAAACATTGGCAATATCTCACTGGTAGTAGGAAGCATATCGGCTCGTTCGAATATACCCGAGTACTCTTCTCATCTTTCGAGTGGGTTTTCCATTTCTGTATGGGTATTTGATCTTATCGTACAATGCTTCCGCCTTGAGCACCTTCATCTCAGCTCACCAGATTCATCATCTTGATTCATTTCTACTATCGTATGTGAGATTGAGCATTTTTCTTCCTGCGAAGTATCCATTCGACTGAAAGTAGAGAATACTACAGCGTGTCTCTTTGGAGCTACAGGGATCTATAAACCACCACCTGAGTCCGCCATAATTGCACTTGGTAGCTTCTATACGGATGAGATAATCAAAATCTTTCTTTTCTCAGGTTTCGGTATTTGTCTGGGTAAATTTCACTTGTACTGTACCGATCATGTCATCATCATTTTTTTCTACGATAAATGTCATACTTCCATTCGGTCTATCAGCGATTTTCCAGAAGATATTTCCATAACTATAAGTACTTCCCATTCGCAAGTGTCTGTATTGTCTTAAAAAAGACATAGTGAATTTTTTATAATCATCTACTGTACTCTTTTTATCGTAATAGTATCTTCCCATAAGTGTAAATAGTTAAAAAGTAGAACAGCCGAAATCATTAGGTTCTAATATGAAGAGTATCATCCATAGTAACCCTGTCAGTTCTGTTGGTAGTGCTGAAATTGGCAAGATATTCCTGTACTGAGTTTCCCCCATATTCCGCCATATCTCTTTTCTCATATTCTTGGAGTCTTCGGACCTCCTCACGGTGAAGTGTGACGAATTGAGTTTTCCATCGATTTCCCATTTGCAATTTACGCATCTTGAAATATACTCATAATCGAAAGTAACCATTGGGGGATGTTCCACCATCTTTGATCTTAAGAATCTCTTCAGAAATGAGGGGATTTTTGTTCCTTAATAGTTATAGGCTAAGTATTCTCTGAAAAAACCAAAAAAGAGCTACAGCAATAATAATCGCAGAGAAGATTTTTATAAGTGTAGGGTAGAGCTTATTTTCTTTCAAAAAATATATAAAGGGAAAAGCTAATCAAACTATTATCAGTTGTCCACCTTCGATACCGAGATTGAATGCTATGAGAGAAGAAATAAATTTATCCTGTGGAATATTGATCTCCCGTAATAATCCTGCGAACCCAAGACCATGGAACAGTCCGAAGAAAAAGATGGCGAACATTTTTGACTTGTTGTTTCAGAAAAATCACCACTTTCGCAAAAAAACTGAAGTGAATGCAACATACGCAATCGAAAAAGCGATGATGGGTTCGACAATTCGAGAGCTCAGTACGACTATCCCAGTTCCAGCAAGGATGAGGGTGATACTATGCGCAAGCGTGAATACTCATGTGAGCTTGAGGATTTCTTTCCAAGAGACAAAAACGAGTAAGAGTGAAAGGACAAAGAGTATATGGTCTGGTCAGCTTAAAATATGTCAGACTCAGAGCTTGAAAAAGTCATACATATTATCCAAAAGTGATGTCTGGTTGTTTCTGATGATCGCGAGGATATCAGCACCGTTTTTATACCTTCCTGCAAATTCTGGCGATTGACCTTCAGCAAAATTTTGTATTTCTTCTGGAGTGGCATTCGGATGGGTTACCACATACTCTTGTAAGGCTCGTGGGATAATCTCGTGTGCTTGAGAGATCGGAAGGGCACCAAAATAAGATAGGATGATGAATACACACAAAAAACAATGATAGATTTGAGAACGGAGTATTCGCATAGGAAAAATTATTGTAAAGTCATAAGTGAGTCCCTCGCCTTCTTACTATCTAAAAGAGAGAAATAGGGGTGGAGACTTAATGCCTTTTCGAGATACTTTTTTGCATCCGTCTTATTTCCAAGTCCCAGTGCTATCATACCTTGGTGATAGAGAATGAGGGGATCATTTTCTCATATACGTAAGGCTTCTTTTGTATAGGAGCTCGTTTCTGTCAATTTTCCATTCTTATAGAGTGCCCAAGAAAGGGCATCGGCAACATATATATTCGGCCGTTCTATATAGCTTTTCTTAGCCTTATCGAGAGCTCAAGAAAGATCGAGATCATGGTCTGTCAGAAATAAAGATGATTCTAGACTATTATTTAATCCCGAACGAGATGCCATCTCAAAGGAGATTTTTGCAAGAGTGAGATGTATAAGCGCCTGTTGATTTTCTCACTCTAGAGTATAGATATCAGCCATGTCTACGAGATACTGTACCAATGGAAGTTTTTCATACGCCCGTTTTAAGTAGAGTATGGCTCAACTTGCACTTCATTCAAAATAGGCAATTTTCCCAAGTCACTCCAAAGCCGGAGGGTACTCCTCTACATTTCTAAGTGCTAAGTCAAAATTGGATTTTGCAAGAGAAAAATCACTCCTCATGTGGAGCTTTCAAAGCTCTGTGTAGGCAAATGCGATATTTTCCTTATTGATACTTCCAGCATCGATGGCAAGCGCTAGTGCATCTTTCGCACCTTTTATATCACCATACAGTTCACGAAGATATGCAATACGTATGTAAGAACTATAATCAGGACGTATATCAATCATCTTTTGAAAAGATTCGATAGCGCCTGTATATTCACCGAGCTCAATCTGAGCATCACCTAGAGTTCAATAATACGTAGCGCGGCTTGGATTTATAGAGAGAGCTTTGAGTATATATTGTTTTCATTTCTGGAAGCTATGTCTACCAAGGGCGACTTGCGCCCTTTGAGAAAGTATATCAGGATTTTGAGGGTTCAGAACTTCCGCCTTACCCATGAGGCTATCGATAGTATCGTAGTATGATATATCCGCAGTCTCGCGAATCTTTTGCTGGTAGAGACTACTCAGCGTTATATATGCTCAAATATTCTCTGGATTATCTTGAATAATTCATTCATACTGTGTGATTCCACTCTCTACGCTTGAAGTTCGAGAGGAAGATGCATTTTCAATTTTTAGATTTCAGGACGATGAATCAAAATTACAAGAAGAAAGAAAGCAGAATATGATACTCCCAACAGTAAGGAGAAGAATTTTGCTATAGGCCGTGTCAGACATATGTATATGATAAATGGGATGTACTTTATAAGAATATCAGAGTAGAAATACTACCCTGATATTCCTGAAAGTAAACCTTAAGAAAGCTACTTGAGGAATGAATACTTAATTTAAGTATCCTGTTACATTTTGATTGGCACGAGCTTGCCAGTTCATAAGAGCTTTCCTCGTGTATTCTCCAAAGTATTTTGTAGGTGTTTTTATCGCAAGAAATCATTTTTCGATGAGGAATTGCTGGAGACATCCTACGTCCCAACCACTTGCCCCGATCATCATATGGTATTTAATATTACAGATAATGAGTGCAGCTGGTGATTGTTCTACAGGCGGTCGTGGTGCTGTAGTAATGGTAGTATTTGAATAATTACCATGAGCTACACTTTCAAATCCACGATTTGGCAATGCCATATATGGAAAGGTCTTTCTAAATGTCATATCGTTCTTATCTACTCCATCACCAAGCTTGAGTCCTGTAGCATCAGGCGTGAACTCTGGATGAAAGAGTGGATAAGCAGCTCCTGCTACGGCCCGAAGTGATATGTCTACTACATCGTCTACGAGACGTCGTCCATTCGGATATCCTTGATTATCTCCACCGAGGACTCCAAGACGATTCGGATTCATAGTAGGTGGAACCGCCACATTGAGACGAAGTTCCTCCGAGGCTACCACATTTTTCGGCTGGGTCACTCCTGGAATTCCGGTTAAGAATATCGCGACAAGATCATCACGAGCATTTGCTGTACCGAAATCACCTTGTGGTGGAACTTTGATTTTATAGAGTGCATTGAGAAGTTTCCCAACTTCAGGGTTTGTCACTCCATTGGCAAATTGACCATCATTTTCAGGCTTTGATCCGTTGAAGAGATCCTTTGCACCAAGAGGGACTACGACTTCATTCACCAGTGGTGCTCCAAGTCGAGAAACTTGTACCCATCCACCTGAAGTATCACTCATTCCAAGTGTATTGAGTACACGAGTACTCATACGAGAAGCAGTGGTCCAGACTCCAATTACAGAGTCTCCATTTGCAACTTCAGTCGGTGTATCTCGGTTTTTTGTGACTTGAGAGATGGGTATCTGAAGAGCAAGACTGTGGACGTTAAATCCTTTTGTGGTATTGATTCCACCACCCGCATTTCCTGGAAGCTTTCTGATCGTAAGAAGATCAAAAGTTGCACCAAGATCTACGAAGAATGGATCATCACTTTGTCCTGCAAAAGCTAATGCACCATTCCCTATATCATAGATCGCTTCTGCTTGTAGCGATGAATAGTTTGGAGTGGATTTTGGTCCAATATTCACAGGAGGAGATTTGAGATCAGTTCAGAGGACAGTCGACACTCCATTTTCTACTTTTGTTAAAGTATATGTTTGGCGTACATTCCAGTCAGCATCTGTGAGAGAAGTGATCGGTCATACATTATACAGAAATGTATTTGGATTCGCAACCGTGGTTTTGAATTGGAATTGATAGGTGATATCTGGTTTTGCATCACCATTATTATCTATATGTATTTCATATAGTGCCTTATCATCAAAAGAGTCGAAGTTCGGTCCACCTGCTGGTTCCTCGAACGGACTATAGTTGGCAATGATCGTAACCGTATCTTTTCTATCAGGGCTGACAAATGCGTAAAGATCAGTTGCATCGACTTTTGGATCACCACTTATGAGAGGTGCTTCACGATGACTTGAGGCGAAGACGCTTGCTGAAGAAGAAACGAGAAGTGCCAGTACTACCATAAGGCTGGTAGCTTTTTTATACAATGGTTTCATTATAGAAATAGTTTATGTAAATAAAACTCAATCCACTAAAGGATTGGACTTGAAAGATTATTCTAAATTACTTGAAATGACTACAGTTCCTTGCAACATACGAATGAGTCAAAATGACATAGGTATAACTGGATCGATATAATCGAAAGCAACAGTATTGAGTACCAAAATTGATGAATGCAAGTTTCGTCAGATTCCACGTAAAGAGTAAATCCACGAGGAATTAGAAAAATTATAGAATAAACAATGAGAAAAGGTAAGACAAAAGTAAGACAAAAACTCAGATTATTTATAGTGCTCGTTTACTCTCCTATAAATGTAACCTAGGATTGTAGGAGCTTACGGTAGTATTCGTTTCACCCTACAGGAGATGATTTTTTTACTGAGATTCAGAGCGAAGGTCTAACGTGATTTTAGTGATTCATTTCTATTGTACTCAATAGTAAAATCATAAATGAACTCCCTATACTCTTGATTCAACAAGAACTTTTTGGTTTATTATGTGGATCATCAAGCATTATATTTGTTATTGCAGTAGTCCGTTCAATTATCTGTATTTGAATCGAACTCTTCATTCCATACTTGTAGCTCTGTGGAGTTTTTTGAGAGATTTTTTCGCAGGACTTATAGCTCGAACAGAGTTGCAATCAGAAACAACATCAATAGTATTACGATGTGTGATGTTTAGCCATAAAAAATGGCTCTTGTCTGGAAGAAAGTAATTCCTATTCTTCTATTAACTATATTTTCTATATGACATTTTCTCGTGCTCATGCTTCTATGCTCATCAAATATATCGGCGTAAGCTTTATAACGGGAGCTATATCACATTGATTTTTTTCAGGGACACGCTCACTTTTGACTGGTGCCTTTGGAGTTGTATGCTTCATTGTCGGAACACTTTTGGAAGAAGATGCATCCAATACATGGAACACCATGATAGCTGGTGCTATCCTTGCCATCGGTATCGGTTCTGTAACTGGTGGTTTGCAACATTTTCCCGATTCGCCAGAGAGAAGTCTTCTTATCATTCCTATCGGGTATATCACTTCGATGTTCTTTTTTGTAATGATTCATAAATATAAACTCACAAGAAAGGAATACTCTTATATGGTTCTGAGTAGTATCTTTATACTTATTTTTTCCATTGGAATATTTTTTCTCATTGAAAGTACTGATTTGATAGAACATTCACATGACGGAGTAGAGAGTGGTTTTCAAAACGAGATGGTGATAAAGCACCACGATTAATGTATATTTTTATTTACCACTTATTATTATGAAAACTTATAGTATCCCTGCACTTTTCCTTCTAGGAATGTCCATACTTTCTGGTTGTAGTACTATCTCGGATAAGCAGCTCACTCCTGCCGTATCAAACTCAACTATTCCATCAACTTCAGGTATGGTTCACTCAAATACGTGACAGGCCTCGATGAATCATATGACAATAGCTTCAGAATAAGAGTTTATAGCAAATATGATTCCTCACCATCGTGAAGCAGTCGATACTGCGAGTATCATGGTGGGAAAAACTCAAAACTCTGAACTCAAAAAAATTGCTGAGGGTATCATCTCAGCCCAAAATAAAGAGATTACTCTTCTAAACTCTTGGATGAAAGAATGGTATCCAGAGAGCAGACTGAAGGTAAGCTATATACAGATGATGCGAGACCTCTCGAAACTTTCTGGTCATGATCGAGATGTTGTATTTATGGAAGATATGATCAAACATCATGAATGAGCAGTTCAAATGGCTGAAGCAGTGCTTAAAATCTCTCAACGTCCCGAGATCTTCAAGATGGCAAATGATATTATCCGTACCCAAAATGCTGAGATAGCAGCATTTAAAGAACTTCTTGGAAATCACTCATTGTATATTTATAGATAAGATCTGGAGAAAATAAAGTACTCCTATTTATTATCTACTCAAAAAATACCCCTCCGAGGAGTGGGTATTTTCTTGCTGGAGAGATTTTATCTCTTTTTTTCAGTACGGTTGTCATCGGACTATTTATCACTAGAAGACCCTTTTCCTCCTGAATTTTCCCCCATTTCATCTTCTTTCTGAGGCTTTCCAGAGCCACCCTGAGAATTAGGCTTATTTTCCCATTCGTTCATTTCGCTTCCTTGACCTCATTTCTGAGATCCTTGATTTCCGGAGTTGTGAGATGATTGGTTTTCTGATTTCATAAGTGTAAAGTTAGTAATAAGTAAGTGGACTAAAGTAGAATCTATCATGTATCTCGGGCGAGGATTTCCCTATGGTGGAGTACGGATCAAGTAGTAAGCTCTTATATCCATAGCCATCCAGAGGATCGGATGATATGAGAGAGGAAAGTATTTCATAGTGATGGGGGTTATTACAAACTGGCAGGAACCTTTTCACTTGAGGGTGTACCCAAATTGCTATATACGTATTCCTACTGAGAGGTACAAAGCGATACCGGTACAGATGACAGTATATATGATAAAGGTAAGTGGTATACGTTCCTGAGTATGGAGTTGAGGAGAGAATCGAATCCTTCTCGTATACCTGGAGGGTATAAACTCGAATCCCTTTTGTTCGAGGACCAAACGATTTTTTCCGGTGAGTGTTTGCATAGAAGTGGGGGGGGGGGGGGTGAGGGCTTACAAGAATTCGAGTTCCTGAGATATATGAAGTATAGAGATGATTTGTTCAAAAAAAATGACAAAAAAAAGACAAATAATAATCCGAAAGCATACCTTCTAATAGTTGCTATCTTTTCAGAACTGGGTACAATATCAGTCCAATTCATTAAATTTTTATATATGAAAAAATTTAATCCTACCGTAGGAGAGAATATATTTCAAGATGAGGAGAACATGAATTCTTTGGCTCTCCAATCATCACACTACGAGGTATATAAAGATTTTTTCAATACGCATAACATCGTTATGAGTGGAGATTCTGTGCTCACATGGGGACCTGATATATCTCATGGAGTGAGTGTGCTTCGGATCAAGCAGAAGCTCCCTATGAAGACCTATTGTGGTGCAAACTTCAATACATCAGGAAAGGTGACTTTCCGTTCAATTTTTGTATACGATATCGTACATCGTGACTTCAAACAAGAGCGATTCCTTACTTCATTTAAGTATAATGTTGACAAAATAAGTATTTTCCTCCAAGATTTTCTGAAGATTCATGGCTATACTGGATGAATAGAAATAGATTTCCTGACTGAAACTCCTCCAGGATGCGGATTTGCCTTTTCTGCATCAGTTTCTGTACTGCTGACATTTCTCGTGCATACTCTTACTGATATCATCACGGTATGATCTCTGAAGGATCACCAGCTTTGAGAGGATCATCCACTGTTTGAAGTGCTTTATCTCTTCAGTCTCGAACTCTCCAATGTTATTTCTCAGTGAAATAGCATCTGAGGAGGAAGTAACTTTGCTATGATGCTTCCGAACAATCCCTTACCGATAGTATATTTATCACAAGTCAATGATCAGGATGTCTCAAATGATACTCGGGAAGAAAATACTACAGAGTGATTGCTTTCGCCAGTTGACATGACTATTTATAAAGATACGCTCCTTCATTTTTTGTGAATCGAGAATCTTTCGGGGTGAGAAATTCCACTCGATTATGGTATCCTCTATACCGGTCTCGAATATAGATTCGATACGATAGAATCTACCCGTGAGCTCGAAAAAAGGAGAGAAAGATGACTCGATTCACTCGTCAATACTATACTTGCTTCTCTTCCTATCGAGAAGGGACTTCGAGAGAGTATTGCGAAGCTCCTTGACTTTGAGAAGGAAGATACTATTTACAAGATCATAGATATCCTAAATCTGAAAATTCTCAACGGATTTCATAGTATTCTGAAAGAACCTATGAATACTGATCTGATAACTACTTTTATCGAAATGATTCAAAATGTAGGTCTTTCGAGTTTTTCCTATCAAAAGCCCAATGAACTCTTTTTTGCGCTGCAGCACTCGTTTTATCAGCTTAAGCAATATGAGGAAGAGGGTATCGGTATCATGCCTTTCAATTCCTGAGCTATCGGAGGAAGTCTCTTGTTTGTGATGAAAAAAGGAAAAAGTAGAGCGACCCTCCAAAAAGTTCTCACCTCTCTGAGGAAAGAGTGACATATCATCCTCCTGCACCATGCCTCATGGAGAGATAAGACTTCATCTCTTGGGATACAGATAGATCAGTATCTCGGCCAAAAAATATACTCAAAGTACACGAAACCCGGAGATGTATACTATAGTGATTCGTTTGGAAAGCTCTATTGTGGATCCTATGATTCTATCCTCAAAAATGAGGTCGGTGGTATACTTCTTGATACGATAAGTGGACGAATCTACATACGGGGGGAAAAACTTACCTCCAAAGATATCCACTCACAGAATACCACGATCGAAATGCTTAAACTGCTTCTCGAAAATATCGGACAGGAGGTTTCAAATGCAAGACTTCCTGTTTCGACCTATTCACAAAATAAAAATGAAATCCTCGGAAAGGTAGTGCTTCCTATCAAAAAGATCTCCAAGCTTCACTTTGATAGCGAAATCTCTCTCACTTGCTCAGGCGGTATCACTGAATACTACCTTCGCCTCGAAAAAGATGACCATATCCCTATCGGCATTATCAAAACCTTTATCAATTAGATACGACGAAATTCGATACTTTCAACTTCACGAACGATTGCTATCAAGGTAGAATCAAAGAGATGTTTGTAGAAATCAATTTCTTGCGTTCACTTCTTTGATAAAAATCGCTGAATCCCCAATAAGTATTTGCGTATTACCCCAATAATTCTTTGGCAAGTGTAACTCCTTCATTTTCATCTCAGCCTTACGAGTATATCCTCGATTTTCGAATAGGTAAACGGTCGGGAAACGACAGTATTGGTTTTCTCCACAAATTGCAGTATCTGGGTCAGTCCTGTTATCGCTTCACGAGTTTTGATATCGTCCCACCGATATATAATAGCGTCGTTTACACTCATACTGTTCTCTAAAAATGTTTTTTCTTTTAGGAATCCCCCAGTCTCAAGCCTTTCAAAAATGACAAATTGATCATCAGTGTAATATCGCATATCTAGAGGAATAAATAGTAGTAGAGGCGACAGCATATGGAGGATCGAAAATTCGGAAACGGACAATATCAAGACAAAAATGATGAATACAATACACGGCAAGCTTCTAGAAACGAATACTTTGCTTTTTCTAAAAATATGAAATCTTTCCCCCAAACACATTTATGGCCATCAGTAAATAGTACTTCACAACGAGAACCAAGTAGACTCCAATGAATTATACAATCCTCTGCAGTAAGTGTTCTTTGATGAAAACAAGCTATACGAGATAGTGTGATAAAAGATCTAGAAGACTCTCTTATTACGGTCTGAAACTGTGAAGAGCACAAGAGCAAAATTATAATTCTTTTGCGACTTATGGATCTTTGTAAGGAAGAAATACAGGGTAAAGACATGAATCAAGCTCGCGAAGCATATTTTTATCTTGCTGTGACTATTGGAAGGCGATATCTCTGAGAGCGTCTTTGGGAAGGGAATCTCGGGAATGCTATTTTTAGTGCGTATATTAGATACATAGCTTCATGGATACAACCCTTTCATCTGAGTGAGCCTGTTTTTATACAGCTCGCTTATACCGGAATTGAGCAAGAAGCTGAAAAGAGAACAAAAGTTCTTCTGGAAGAAGCTGCAGAAACCGATATATACTTGAAGTGAGTAAAAGATTATAATGATATTATAAGAAAGCTCGAAGCGAGCTTCTGAGCCGTCCGACTTCTTATCATCTCAGAAGAAAGTGGTGAGCCCATCACGATCCATCGTATGGACGCAAAAAAAATAAAAAGTATCAGAAAATCCGCAAGAGAATATGAGTATACCATTATAGTGGACATACTGGGTCAACCAAGAAAATATAAAGTCATCATTGACTACGGTAGTTCAGAGGATCAAAATCGACCTAAACAAGCTCACATCGAAACTATTATTAAACGTATTTTAGTTCGTCATATAGAACAAAAGGAAGATGCAGTTATCTCATATGCTCGTGATTACCGAGATATTACTCGGAAAACAGAGGAGGCTATGAGGTTGGTCGAGGCCCCCAATGATTACGGTCGATTTGTAGAGATGGTTATATCTGATATTGGAAATACATCTATCTCAGCTGAAGTGCGAGATAATCCAGACTATACAAGGGAGTGCCAACAAGCTCTCGACCTCTCACGTATGCTCACACTTTCTCATGCTACTTGAGATAATGATCAAAAGCATATAATCACTTCGATGAATACTATCTTATGAGGGAGAATTACAAGAAAGGTGCTTGATATGACACGGGCGATTCTTATATCTCGTACGGAGATGATGAGTGGTTCGGGATGCCCATTTGGACTTAGTAAGGAAGATATCCCTCTCGAAGCAAGGATACACACCATTATTAGAGCTTATGAGGCACTCTGTTATGAAGAACAAGATCCAGAAAGAGTACGTACTCGACTGATTGAGTGGAATCAGGGATGATACTTCGATGCTCATATTTTTTCGATATTTATGAAATTTCTTGATGCATGATGATTGGTTTCAGGCGTTCGAAGGGTATATGCAGAGGTTTGAAATGTCTCATGAGCCCGAGAGCAATATTATCTTGATTTTCTCGAAGCCTATGATGAGCAAAGAGCACTTATCGAAAAGATAGAACAGGCATATATGAGCTTTCATGGTGCGAGTGATAATGAGCTCGAGAGAAAACGATTTGTCCTCGTCATTAGTGATCTTCAAGATCAGCTTGTCGAAAAGGCAGACTTTACAATGATATTTGGTATGACGGTACACGGGCAAAGCCCAAGTGATACAGTAGATGGCCAACCGGGAGGTGACGATGAATGACTTACTCACACATGAAAGATTACCTCAAGACAAATATGAGAGCGACTTAAAAGGACATCCCTGAATCTATTTACGGGTCCGCTTCGTCGGACATTTGATACTGCGAGGCTTATCCAGAGTGTTCGAAAGAATACTATTTGAAGGATGGATAAGATTATCATAGTAGATGCTCTGCGGAATCCGAAAAAAGACTTACCGAACCTTCGGGGAAATGATGCATATGATAAACTTGTAATAGATCATCCAATTTGAATCTCGAATTTTGTTCGAAGAATTGTACTTTCTCCTCGGGAATCTGTGAATGTCATCGTCGCTCATGGAACGACCAGCAACTATGTCTTCAACAGACTCGATAATCTTGGCTCAAGAAACGAAGTTAATACGCAAACCTATGTTATAGAACCCACGAGTATAGAAGTCCGTCTTGTGCGTTGAGGTCGTAGTATCGAATGGGACCTGCTTTTTCCATTTGAGGGTTGGAAAGTTGTGCTTGAAGAGGTAGATATGATTTGTGAGTCGACCTTTGGCGAGAAGTTCTCTCGAGCAGAAGTGAAAATTATCCACCATATAGATCTTCATAAAAAATTTCTTGATTTTATGGACCGAAAAATAGAGGAATCTCCTGAGAAAGTCTCAGAGTTTCTAAAATGACTCGATGAATGAAAGCATACAAAGCACTTCAGATCGATGCTCAGAAAATCAGATTTAGCCAATAAAAAACTCCTCTAATGAAGAGCTTTAACTGATTATTGACATACCCTCAAATAATGATAGATATATCCATTATCTTCTACTTATCATACAATAGCCATCATGATTGATCTCAATAAATTCTTATAAAAGATAATTTCTCGATCTCATATCTTGGAAAAAACCTATCAAACTCCACTTAAGTAGTTTTTCACTATTTGAATGACCTTTAAATATTCATTAGCCCCTTCGTTTTTTCAGTAAAGGTGAATATCATGATAAGCCCTTGTATGACATTGTGGTTTTTGATATCATACTATAAGTATCTTCATATCAAATAGACGGTATCGAGTTTTTATCGATACTTGGCGTTCTATATTATTACTTGCCAGAGCGATAGAAGACTGTTATTTTGTTTTTCAGACTTCACAGTGAGATATCAATCAAGAAAGTAGTACGTTTTTCTCGACTTCTTACACTTCCACATGCAGGAATCTCCAGAGCGTACCTACTCTTTTATCACACAACTTTGAGTTGAGGCTTCAAACCCCCATTTTCTTACGATACTCTCTGCCGAGTGATTCTGAAGTAATGCAGCAATTCATGAAGAATAAGACTATTTTACAAACTGATGTATGGGAAGCATATTGAGGAAGATTGAACACATTTTGTGTTACTCGCGTAGTATTGGTGTTTTTTGATATTCTTTTGAGACTATTTTTAGATAAAATTATCGCTCTATAGAGCCAAAAGAAAACAAAAGAAGAAAAAAGTGAAAAATACTTTTGACTTAGAAGGTCTTTTCCATATAAATCTTCGCACGTGCAACTCGCACCTGAACTTTAACATCTCACTTACAAGAAGATGAAAATCGTATATTTCCAAATATACACATCTTGTAATCGTACTTAAAACAATATTAAAAAGTCCTATTCTTTCGAGAATAGGCAGCTACGTTCCAAAGAGTTTGATCATAGCTCAGGATGAACGCTAGCGGTGCGCCTAACACATGCAAGTCGAGCGGATAGAGAGGGCTTGCTCTCTCTATTAGCGGCAAACGGGTGCGTAACACGTTGATATCTCCCCCCGAGTGAGGAATAACTATTCGAAAGAATAGCTAATACCGCATAACACCTACGGGTAAAAGCAGCAATGCGCTTGGGGAAGAGTCTGCGGCCTATCAGCTAGTTGGCGGGGTAATAGCCCACCAAGGCAATGACGGGTAGCTGGTCTGAGAGGACGACCAGCCACAATGGAACTGAGACACGGTCCATACTCCTACGGGAGGCAGCAGTGAGGAATCTTCCACAATGGGCGAAAGCCTGATGGAGCGACACCGCGTGAAGGATGAAGCCTTTGTTGGTGTAAACTTCTTTTCTCT
>JAYVJC010000007.1:0-14275 GCA_043769645.1 Candidatus Altimarinota bacterium | reverse complement strand
AACCATAGAGATTCGCAAGAAATGAGAGATTAAGACTTTCCGCTTCTTGAGCAAGGAGCTCGGAGAGCTCGAAGGTATCAAGGATGATTGGGCAGTTTTCAGTTTTCAGTTTAGAGTTTTCAGTTTCCAGATGATTTCAGACTCTTCAGAGTTCAAGTCCGTGATTTTTCAGTACTGTTATATCGAAGAGGACATTGTGCCCGACGATGATCGCATCACCGATAAAATCAGCAACCTTATCTTTTACTTCGTGCCATTTCGATTTCCCGCGGATCATCGGTTCACTAATCCCCGTGATCATAGTCACCTCACTCGTGATCTCGATTTCTGGATCGATGAGCATACTGCGCTCTTCACTTTCGAGAAGGACATATTTTTCCCCATCGAAAGCTATATGAAACCTCACTGCGGCAATCTCGATGATGCGACAAGAGCTCGTATCGAGTCCCGTCGTTTCGAGATCCAGTGCGACGAAAGTGTAGTTCGAAATATCCATACCGCTTACTCTATGAAAAATCTATGAAAAGTCGAGGTGGAAGGGGAGAAGATAGTTGACAAAATGATATTATCAAATAGAATTGACTTTTTCTCGTCTTCAATTAAAGTTGTTATTATGAATTCCCAAACAGAAACTCATGAACAAAGAGAACTTTTTCCTGAGGATATCGATAACATTGTCGGTCTCCTTGAAGCATTGAGAAGTGAGATCCTACGATGCCAAGATCAGTACCGTGAATGTTCAAAATGACATCAAGGTTTTGATATGGATTATTGGTATGATCGTATTCTTCTGCCCTCTAATCTTTGTGCTGACATAGTTACCATGAGTATAGAATTACTTATTTTACAGTTCAATCCAGGGGAGAGATACAGAAGAAATCTTTCGTGAACTGAGAATATTTTTCGGCTAAGATCACAATCAATAGAAGTATTCATAGCGCATATAAGCTATCTCAAATGTACCCTCATTCCATTGACACTCCTCTATTTGCACTCGATGAGAAATCCTGAAAATCAGATAAAAAGTACTGAGCTCGTCTTAGATATCTCAGAACTCGTTACTCGGGTGATTCGAATACGTGGGGAAGCTAAGGAAGTGAAAAATTGGGAAGCTATAGATCGAGGAGACGGATATTTTTCCGAGTAGGTAATTCGTGATTGATCTCTTATAAAAAATCCCCTCGAATTCGAGGGGATTTTTTTATAGGTATTTAGTATGTTATCTTCCCTTATTTCTGAGAAATGCTGGTACATCATAGTCGTTCTGAACCTGAGGAGTAGGGTTGGTTGATCCACCATGGCTCATCGGATTCTGGAACGATCCCTTCGTGGAGTGAGATTCGAAGGCTGGACGAGGCATATTTTGAGCTGGAGGAGTATTTCTCCCTCCGAAGATCGAACCCTGTCCGAGGCTTCCTCGAGTCATATAGGCATTGGTTTCTTCACTAAATCCAGTCGCAATCACAGTAATCTTGATCTCTCCCGTATACTTCTCATCTATAGAGGTACCGAAGATGATATTGGCATTCGGGTCACATGACTCAGTAATCATACGAGCGGCTTCATCGATTTCGAACATAGAGAGATCGGTCCCACCTGTGATAGACAGAAGGAGTCCCTTCGCTCCCGTAATCGAGAGTTCAAGGAGGGGAGATTCGATCGCGCCTCGAGCGGCTTCTACGGCTCTATTTTCTCCACTTCCATATCCGATTCCCATAAGTGCTGATCCTGCATTTTCCATCACGGATCTCACATCTGCAAAATCCACATTGATGAGTCCTGGATGGGTAATAAGGTCAGATACGCCCTGGACTCACTGCTTGAGGATCTCATCGGCGACGTGAAATGCTTCAAGTAGGGGAGTTTTCTTATCGATAATCGAGAGGATTTTATCGTTCGGGATGGTGATCAGGGTATCGACCTTTTCTCTGAGTTTCTCGAACCCTTCGAGTCCCTGCGCCGATCGACGCTGTCCTTCGAAGGCGAATGGCTTCGTGACAACTCCTACGACGAGGGCTCCGAGTGATTTTGCGATTTCCGCTACGACCGGTGCTGCTCCGGTTCCTGTTCCACCTCCGAGACCACAGGTAATAAATACCATATCAGCCCCCATAAGCATCTGTTTGATTTCTTCACTGGATTCTTCGGCAGCTTTTTTCCCGATTTCTGGATTCGCTCCCGCTCCGAGTCCCCGAGTTGTCGCACGTCCGATATTGATACGAGTCGGCGCTTTCGAAGTGAAGAGGGCTTGTGCATCGGTATTGATCGCGATAAACTCGATCCCTTCGATACCGCTTTCGATCATTCGATTGACGGCATTGTTTCCACCACCACCGATTCCGACGACCTTGATATTGGCGACTGGAGAAATATACCCATTTACATTCACTTCTACGTGACTGGATTGGGGTGGTTGAGGAGTTTGTGGTGATTGAGCCGGCACTCCCATATTGGTTCTGAGGAGTTTCTTGAGTCGATCTTCGTGAGCTGGAGTAGACATAAAGGAGAAATTAGGTGTTAGATTCTATGATGAGTAAGGGTGTTTCGCGTACTAGGGGATAATTTTCTTAAAGAGCGCTTTGAGTGAACCGTAGAAACTCGAGAGGGAGAAATTGAGCTTAAAGGGACGCTTGTTTGTGCCGTACTTCTGTGAGAGCATGAGAATACCGATGACTGAAGCATAGACCGGGTCGCTGATAGAAGTTCCCGAAATACCATCCGTATTGTCGGGGATTCCTATGGTTGCTGGAAGTCTCAAGTATTCTCGAGCGAGGTCGAGAAGTCCGCGCATCTTCGAAGCTCCACCCGTGATGACGGCTCCTTCCGGAAGCATCCCATCTCGACCGACCTTCTTGAGTTCCATATTGACATGATGGAGTATTTCCTCATATCGAGCTCGGATAATCTCGGTCATAAATTTTCGTGAAATCGTCTGCGTATCAATATTTGAGAATTTCGAAAGATCGATTTCCTCATCGAATTCCTTTCCTTTATCTTGGGCAAAGTTGAGATCTCCATATTCGAGCTTGAGTCGCTCAGCCGTATCTATAGATATACGAAGACCAAGAGCAAGATCGCTTGTCACATGTTCTCCACCGATCGGAATGACACCAGCGAAGATCAGAGTTCCCTCTTCATAGACGGAGACATTAGTCACACTCGAACCTATATCGAGGGCGACGACTCCGAGTTCCTTCTGGCGACGAGAGAGGACCGCTTCCGCACTCGATAGGATATTCGGGTAGATATCACTGATTTCTACACCTACATCATAGACTCCTTTCTTGATATTTGAGAGGATATTAGCTCCGATAGAGATGATATGACTACGAACTTCGAGTTTTTTTCCACTCATTCCGACTGGATTTTTGATCCCGTTCTCGAGATCAAGAGAGAAACTCTCTGGGATGACCTTGAGAATCGTACGATTCATGAGGTCGACCCCATTTTGACTCATATCGAGGGCACGACTGACGTCTTCTTCCGTGACATCCTGACCAGGAACGGCGATAATACCTGTATTTCTGACGATATCGATGTGAATTCCGGAGAGTCCGAGAGAAACATGAGAGACCTGATCTCCGGTCATCTTCTCAGCGTCAGCGAGGGCGACATCGAGATTATTTTTGAACTCCTCCATATCGAGGATATTTCCCTTGCGGATTCCACGGGATTCTGCAATACCGACTCCGAGGATATTGAGTTTCTTATCTTCAGTCCACTCACCGATGACCGTTTTGATCTTCGAGCTCCCTACATCTATGGCGACGAACGTTTCTCCTGATACCATATATTGTGTGAAAAATTATGTGAATAAAATTTGTGCTCGCATTTGAGCTCTATTTAGACAGTAATTTGTTTTTGTATTACTTTGGACGTGCGAGCATTATACGGTGGAAGGGGATTTTTTCAATGAGTTCTTTGATATGATGTATACAGATTGTGAACTCCCTCGCTCTTTACAAAAATCACTTTCTCGATGCAGTAAGCAAGAAAGTGATGTGTAAAACTCGATATGGCATACAGATTTGAGGAAATTGCAGAGAAATACTAGAGGTTATGGGGATTGAGTATCTATGAAGTTGAATTAATCTCGTTTTGCATTGGCTCCTTTAGGGATGCTTCTTTGCACTTTTGCTCAAAGCTGAGTAACTCAAGTTTCTCAACTTGGCCTCTCAAGATTTAATACGAGTCTTCTCATAAGATATATACTCCTAGCAGCCCAGTCAGGAAGATCTTGACCATAGCTAACTTGACTACAGGTTTCAAATCCTAGTAGTATCCCTTTCATTATTATGACATTACCTTGTTCAGATAACATTGAAAATTGACTGAGCATATCCATTAAAAAACTCTTTGTGTTTTCATCTGCTGATTCTATCGCATGAGCTTTATCTTCTGCAGTAATAAAATTAATATTTCTTTCACGAGGTGTATTCATAAAAAATAAATTAGAGAGTATATTTAAATAATTCTACTATTTTCAAAAATATTGTCAAGTAAATCTATAAAAATCAATTTTTGTCAAATTCTCAAATTTCTTTTGTAGAATGCTCTATGCGCCGAGCATGAGGATAAAGTTGAAAAAAATCACTTTCTCGATATGGTAAACAAGAAAGTGAACTTGATTTTTTAATAAATTATCTTCACTATCTATCTTTGATCAGGATCATCGAAGAGCCTATCTAAGGGAGAACTAGCTCTCGGATCTTCTTCTCATTCAAAAGATTCGCCGCTTGAAACAGCATCTCAGTTATTATCTTCATCAATTATATCTTGCACATATTCAGATAATTCATCTATTGTTGGAGCGGGTCGCGTAAGAGATAGTATTTTTCTTTTTACAATCGTAATTGCTTCTTGCATAGTGCTTCCCGTATGATTCTGCAATGGCTCCAAAGCCTCTCTCACAGCCGCTCTGGTTTTATAGCGTACTTCGCCATCTAATGACAAAACTCCATTTTCCTCTAATAAATCTATAAGCTCATCTTCAATTTTTGAATCAACGGTGGTTTTAGACATATTTCTTATTATTAAGTATAAATTAATATTATTATATATTATTTAATTATTTTGTCAAAACTTTTATGTTAAAAACTTTCTACATCAAAACCTTTGGTTGTCAGATGAACTATGCTGATAGTGAGAAGATCCATATGATCCTCATATCGGCAGGACTTCGAAAAGTGATTGATCCGGTGAAGGCGGATATCGTCATCATGAATACCTGCAGTGTCCGTCAGAAGGGAGAGGATCGCGTTTTTGGGTTTATGAGAGAGATCGCTCGATTCCATAAAAATACCTCACCCCAGCCCTCTCCTGAAGGAGATGGAGTTTGTAAACAAGTACTCTTCGGGATTACGGGATGTATGGTTCGAAAGAGTGGCATGGCAAGTCGTTATGCGAAGTTAGAAATGGAAGGTTGAAAGTTGAAGGCATGAATCCAGAACGAGCATTTCAAAAGAAATGTAGCAAAAAAAATCACTCTTCTTGAATCCAATGATTCCCTCCAGAACTACGATGATGAGCTCTTCCTCCGATCACCACTCATCGACTTCACCTTTCGCATCGAGGAGGTTTCTCTTGTTACCAAAATCCTCTCACTGATATCATGAGAAGATATCGGAAATGATGCCAAATTCAATGAGTATCTCGCCGTGAAACAACTCCAAGAAAATCCAGCAAGTGCTAATGTGATAATCCAGACGGGATGTGATAACTATTGTACCTTCTGTATCGTCCCGTTTACGCGTGGACGTGAGCTCTCACGCCCACAAGAACAGATTGTCGCAGAAATTGAGGACGTCGTGAAAAACGGAACGAAGGAAGTAACCCTTCTTGGGCAAAATGTGAATAGCTATGGGAAGGAGACAAAGGCAAAATTGTGGAATAGTGAGGAGATGAAGTGGGTTACTGAAAATTCCCCTCATTGAGGGGTGCCGACGATAGGAGGCGGGGTGGACGTTTTAAATAGAAAATATGAAAAAGAGATACTTGATTGACCATCATGGTGACAAAATAGTTTATTCCCTTACTGGAACCTTCCCAAAAATAAAGATCTCGAAGAGAATGTAAAAAACCTCAGAACAGCAGGAATACTCTCTGAAGTACGATTTTGGCAATGTTTTAAAAATAACAAACAACTTACTTTTGATGTTGATAGACAGGTAATTATTGGGAATTATATAGTAGATTTTTTTATTGCGGAGGTTGGATTTGTTTTCGAGATTGATGGATCGAGCCATGACGAAAAGGGTGAATATGATAGAGAAAGAGACTCTTTTTTGAATTCATTTGGCCTTCAGGTAGTACATTTTTCCTGATATGATGTACTTCATAATCTTGACTGAGTATATGAACAAGTCGTTAATCTATATGAACAGAGAGCGATGGAACTTTCTGGTACATTCCACCCCGCCCTGCGGGCACCCCTCAAAGAGGGGAATAGTCAGACAGGGAACTTAATTCAAGAAAATGGACCGAATATAGAATATCCACCTCACCCTTCAGGCACCTCCATTGCAAAGGAGGCTTGGAAAACCCCTTTTCGGGAACTTCTTGAAAAGATTGATCAAATTGAGTGACTTGATCGTGTCCGATTCACCTCTTCGAATCCCCATGATATGACACGAGATATCCTCGATGCGCATTTTGACCTTCCGAAGCTCTGTCCGTACCTTCACTTTGCTCTCCAGTCAGGAAGTGATGCGATGCTCAAACGCATGAATCGCAAGCATACCTATGGCGACTTCAAAGCACAACTCGACTATCTCCGCGCTCGTGATCCACTCTTCTCCATCTCGACGGATATCATCGTCGGATTCCCAGGTGAGACGGAGGAAGAGTTCCAGGCAACCGTGATGGCCATGCGTGAGTGTCAGTTCGACTTTGCATTCATCGCTCGATACAACCCTCGTTCCGGAACGGTAGCTAGTACCAAGTACGAGGATGATATCACTCCAGAAGAAAAAGCGAGGCGGTGGACCATCCTCAATGATATCCTCCGTGAAACCGTAACCTCTCGCAACCTTCTCATGGTGGGGCGAGAAGAAGAAATCCTCATCTCCGGTGAAGGGAAGGATGAGACATGGGTCGGACGGACCAGGAACTGGAAGGAAGTGTTTATCGAGAAATGAATAATCAATAGTGAGGAATGAGTAATAGAAATTGGTAGCCTTGTAACTGTTCGGATTACGGAGAGTGATGGTTGGGTGCTCAAGGGGGAGAGAATATAGTTTTTATATTGCGAAATAATACTTTCGTCTATAATCAATAAGATTACTTCTTTTCTATTTTCTTATGTTTGATATAACTTCCTGGATTCGTGAGACGATATTTCGTCGTCCCAAACTGATTGGACATTGAGCTGGGGAAGAACTGTCCGAGAAACAAACGACGAAACTCGGATATTTTCTTTTGATTTGTATGTTTCTTGCGATTATGTCCTCTGCCCAATGGTCACTCTCTATTATCCAGGGTATTCCTAATCGGCCTGAAGCCGTCCCTAGCTGTGTGAACCAGATGATAGCAGTGTTGGATGTAGATTCTCAAAATAACTCTCCCTATAATCAATATTATTATGATACCTATAGTTATTATGACGGATACGGCGCTTACAATGATTGTAACCTGAATCCAGTATATCCTACGTATGATCTCACAGTATCCTACAATTCACTGAAGTCCACGTATGATCAGGTTGTGTCGTATCGAAATGAGATTTCTACTCTTGAATCCACGAAGAGTAATGCTCAGTATAAACAAAATAATGCCCAGCTAGATTATAACACCGCACTTACTGAAAAGATTGCCCAAGAGAATACTGGTATTTATAATACTCAAACGATTCAAAATGATATCGAGAATACTCGTACTCAAATCGATACCAGCGATATACGTATCAACGAACTGAAAATATCTATAGCCTCTCTTCAATCTGCTCATATCTGAGAGCTTACTATGCTCAAGGGTAAAAGAGATATGGCAGATGCTCTCTACAGAAGTGCCTACTTAAAATATCGACTTATCATTGCGGTACTTTCATTTATTTTCGGACTTCTTGTTTTCGGTATTCTCTATAGATTCTATGTTCGACAAAAACTTTTGAATAGTCCTCAAACTATTATTTTCTCCGTGGCTACCTTTGCGTATGGCCTGGTAGTTATTCAGATAGCTCTTTTATTCCTCTGGGATATCATACCTCATAAATTTCTGGAACTCCTCTTGGGTTGGATATCTATATTTACTCCACTTCTTTTTCTCGTGCAGTTTCTCTGGCCGGTATTAATTATCGCTATATTTGGATTTCTCGTCTATCGTATACAGAAGCGCCTGTATTCTCCAGAAAATATCCTCAAGCGATTTGTAACTGATAAGAAGTGCCCAAATTGTGGAAACTCGGTAGATATGGCGAAACCATTTTGCCCACTGTGTTCCCACGAGATTCATATCCACTGTCCTCATTGTCATGAGCTTACGCTCAAGGGTATGCCATATTGCTCGAATTGTGGGGGGAAGTTGCAAAATAAATAATACGTATGCTCAATATTCTCCTTACTCTCATCATCTCCTATACCCTCCTCTTCCTTTATTCACTAAAAATCCGGGATAACTCTATCGTAGATATTTTCTGGGGATTCGGATTTATGATCATAGCTGGGATTTCTTTCTTCGAATCAGAGAGGATGGTACCCCAGATCCTCCTCACGGGACTGGTATTTCTCTGGTGAATCCGACTTACCTCACATATAGGATTTCGAAAACTGAAGGAGTGAAAAGAAGATCCACGATACGCGAAGTGGCGGGAAGAATGGGGGAGTGGATGGTACTTCATCGTCCGGTCGTTTCTGCAGGTCTATATACTTCAGATGATTCTGATGCTTGTCGTCGCGGTGCCGATACTGGTAGTGAATTTAAATATTATTTTCCTTCCTTTTAACTGGTATCCCGTGAGTACCGATATCTGAGATGGATTAACTATATACTTACTTCTTATTCTTATCTGAGGTATTTGTTCTCTACTCTGACTCGTCTTTGAGGCAATTGCCGATACGCAACTATGAGCATTTCTTAAAATAAAAAAACCAGGACAGATATTTACTTCCGGACTGTATCGATATTCTCGCCATCCGAACTACTTCGGGGAAAGTATGTTTTGGTTGGGGATTTCCATCATTGCTTTGCCATATTCATACTTCGGACTTATCGGCTGGATCGCCATCACCTGTCTCCTCCTATTTGTCTCGGGAGTTCCACTTCAGGAAGCTCGATATGCGGGTCGACCCGAGTGGGAAGCATATAAAAAAAAGACGAGCGTATTCGTCCCATGGTTTCCTAAGAAATAATCTTTAATATACAAAGTATGAACAAGATAGCACTTGTAACAGGATCAAGTAGAGGTATCGGTCGTGCAATCGCTCTCCAACTTGCAAAAGATGGCTATGATATAATCATCCACTATAAAACTAATAAACAAAAAGCAGATGAAGTACTCCATGAAGTAGAAAATTTATGAAGAAAATGATACGTAGTACAGTCAGATATTGTGGATTATAAGAATCTTGAAAAGATATTTATAAACCTAATTAGCTTCACTGATCATATAGATGTGCTCGTAAATAATGTCGGATTTGATTATGATAAAACTTTAGAAGACTATCCTATCGAAGAAATACAGTCTGTGATCGATATGGTACTTACAAGTAAATTGGTGATCACGAAGCTCGCACTCCCATACTTAAAAAAGAGCAATAGAGCACATGTGATCAATATTGCTTCTCGACTCGGGAAATCTTCAGTGATTCCTTGAGTCCTTCCATATGCCTCTGCAGAAGCTTGAGTCATCCGCTTTACGGAGTTTTGTGTCGCAGAAATGTCGAAAAAATACGGTATACGATTTAATACTATTTCCCCCTGACTTACTGATACAGATTATTCACGACTCTATATTACTAGCCAGGCGGATTGGGATTCTATTGCATCGAAAAATCCATTAGGAAGAGTATGAAAACCAGAAGATTTAGCAAATCTAGTATCATTTCTCTGCTCAGAAAAGTGAGAATATATAAATGGTGAATGTATGCAAGTAACGGGTGGAAGTCAATTTTCTTAACTATGTCTTTTTTGGTCATATATTGGCGAGAAATCCTCTCTGCAATCGCTGTCATCATCGCACTCTATTCATATGTGAAATATATTCAGAGTATTTTTGCAAGGAAAACAATACCTCATGTTTTCTCATGGGGAATATGGGCACTCACGACGGGGATTGCATTTTTCGCGCAAGTCGCAGGTGGTGGAGGCTGGGGAAGTGCTCAGGGTGGGATTACGGCACTGGTCTGTGTATTTGTAGCTCTCCTAGCTCTCAAGTATGGACAGAAAGGAAAATTTGATACACTTGATTGGTATTCACTCGCTCTTGCTATGGTTGCTATTCTCCTCTGGAAAAGTACCAATAATCCTTTCTATGGCTCACTTTTTGCTATGCTTGCCGATGCTATCGGATATATTCCGACGTTTCGAAAGGTGTGGAAAAAACCTGAGAGTGAACCAACTGGATACTATCTCCTGATGAATTTGAAACATACCCTTTCCCTTCTTTCACTTTCTGCGTATACTTGGACGACGATGATATTCTCTGGTTCGGTGATTATTATTAACTTTGCTCTTATCACAGTTCAAATGTTTCGTAAGAAAAAATAAGTATGCAAAGTCCAATTCTTGTTATACTGAAGCCTGAAGTATTTGATGTGGAACTGAGAAATACAAACTCAGACATATTTCTTCCCGGGGTAAATTTCCCAGAACCAGATACTCTTCTCAGCCAGCTTTTTGAGTGAATCATATCTGAGTATGAATGACCATTTTCATTTTCTTGGACTGAAGATCGCATCCGTTCTCTATATAATCAGCCACATCATTTTCTTTTTGAACCCTGATTCCAAAAGAACCGAGTCGACACTTTTGTCGATACTTATAAAGGGAGGTATGCAGAGATGTATAGAGCCTACGGAGATGACTCTGCTCCAGACCTTTTGAATCTTCGGAAAAAAGAGATTCGTAGAAAAATCATGTCTCACCCGGAAATTGCATTTTATAATATGTTTCATATATCAGATAGTATTCTTGATGCAAAGAGAGAGATTGCTATCTATGAGAAATACATACAATGATAAGTAGATTACTAAATTTCCTTTTATGTATCGCTTCCTTCCTCTCATCATTACGATACTCACTATAGGATTAACCGCTCTCGTGAGTGTCCCAGATTCACCGTACCTCATCGGGGGGCATAGTCAGGCTGATATTTCGAATATGTTCCCGACTTCTATTACTCCCGCGGGCATTACTTTCTCTATCTGGGGCGTGATTTATATCGGATGGTTGCTCTCGAGTTTGATGATTTCAGGATTACCCTTTACACCTCTGTCGAAGAAGTATTTTCCAGAACTTGTGAGGAACCTTCAGTATAGTGTAACGAAGAAAACAAGTATTTTCTATGCACTTGCTATTGGTCTTACCGCCGTCTGGCTGATCCCATGGGGGTACATTATGCCCGGAGTTGCTCTCATCATCATGCTCCTGATTCTCTGGCTCATCTGGAATGTATTTCTTGAGAACCTCACGACTCCGAATCTTTTCCGATATAGCGTAGAACTCTTTCTCGGATGGATTCTCGTCGCAACCTTTGCGAATCTGACCGTTTGGCTTCGAAGTATAGGTTTTCCATATGGATGACCGGAAGATGTGTACTACGCGATTTTTGCTATCGGGGCGCTCCTACTCATCGTTTCAGAACTCCAATGTCGGTATGCTTCGTATGTTATCAGTGGAGTATTCCTCTGGACGATGCTCTGAGAATGGATCGCTCATCCTATCCTCGAAGAACGGATGATGGTGGTGATCTATTCTTTCACCCTTGGATTCTATATCTGGAATTCAATCCATGGAAGATGTACCTCGCTTCGAAGTCTCAAGTTTTGGTAGGACTTTTTTTTAGAAGTACTTTCGTATCTCGGAAAGTATCAGATCTCTTGATTCCATAAATCAACCATTGTGCGAGCCATGGATTTCTACGAATTGCTTCGGACTGGTGGCAGTTACAAAAAGTTGTTCACAATTCCAAAATGGGATCACCTCATCGGTTTTACTATGGAAAATAAGCGTTTTCATCTTCACTTTCTGGAGTACTTCATCGCTTCGGAAATGATATCTGAGAAGAAGACCCGTGGGGATATATGGATACTGGTAGTGAGCCATAGCATCCATAGAGAAAAAACTTGATTCGATAATGAGTCCTCTAAGATCTTTTCCTTCTGCTGTATGGATAGCTATCGCTCCACCGAGACTCTGCCCCCAGAGGAGTATCTTTTTCGAATCCCCATTCATCTTATCGAGTACGTATTCGTATACAGCTTCTGCATCATAGTAAATATCTGATTCTTGTGTAATAGATCCCCCACTTTTTCCATATCATCGATAGTCGAAAATACAAATATTGTATCCGAGGTCTTTCGCTGCAAGTATGCGTTCCTCAAGGTATGAGATGTTTGCAGCATTCCCATGGAAAAAAAGAATGGCTTTATCACTCTGGTTATTCATATAGTATACATTCAGTCTGATGCCATCCTTGGTTGTGACAAATATCTCTTCCCGCGATACATTGCTTCCTATTTCCTTCATCTGCTTATTCGGAAAAAACATTAGACTGGTCTGTCTAAAATAAAGATACAAACAAATTGCTATGTATCCGATAGCTATAGTGAGGAGAGTGAAAAGAAGAAATACTTTCATAGAAGATGATAGTCAGCCATGTTTCTTCTTGGACTTTGGTAGAGGAAAAGCGGAAGAAAGACGAGAATTATTTTAAAATAAACTTCCCTTACTATATTGAGTATTTTATTTTTCTCAAATCAATACCATTATTTGCAATTTTACTAAGCTTATGCTACGATGAAATGGTATTCTTTATTTTTTCTATGACAAAATTCATTCCCCTCCTTACTTCATTCACTAGTCTAGTTGCAGTGTGTATTCTTATTCAGATACAAAATTGTGCGATTCTCGATATTTCTCACTCGAATCTTGCCCTTGCTTTTCCTTCTGCTGTGATGCCTGCTTCGTTTGTCTTCGGCATTTGGTTTACTCTGATTATATTCTTTCTCGGAACTTCCGTACTAATTATGAGAGACCACATCAAGACCAATGCAAAACAAAATATCCTCTACTCACTTTCGGTAGTACTGATCACTCTTTGGATTCTCCTCTGGAGCTACTCTTATACGATCCCAGCTCTTCTTACTCTTCTCGTGCTTATAGGAACACTGACTCCAGTATTTTTTGGAAGTTTTGTCTCATCTCCTCTTTTTCGTTCATCGGTAGAAATGCTTCTCGGATGGACCTTCGTACTCCTTTGTATCAATGGATCGATACTCATGCAATCTCTCGGGTTTCCATATGGTTTCCCTGGAGACGTATACTTTGCAATATTCTCCATAGGATTTGTCTTTATGGCAATTTCTGAGCTCCAGTGTCGGTATAAAACCTATGTGATGAGTGGTGTATTTCTCTGGACCCTCCTCGGGATAGCGGTTGTCCAGAGTACGCTCGAACAACGCGTAATGGTGCTTATCTATACCCTTGTCATGGCCCACTTTATATGGAATTCTTACCATAATAAAAAGACCTGTATCAATACACTTCTCGGGAAATAAAAATGAGGGTTCTATTTATCCCTATATACTTTTAAAAACTCTTGAATATTCGGATAGGTTGCGAGTTTCAGTGTTTCCTCCACTGTAAAAAATCCAAACTCTATTATAGATTACTACTTTCACCGAAATCCTATATTAGCATGGGGGGATGTTTCAGTTCAGAGAAAGATAATTAAGACTCGATTATATGTATCGCTCGACGAATTGCAATAAAACCATACGCCCAGAGAAACGGGAGCCAGAGAGGCATGATTCCGAAGAGACTATTTCTCTTGAAAGTCTCTACTCCAGTAGATATGAGGAGTGTCTCTGATATGAGCATGAATACAAATCCAGAAAAATATATAAGGGCATCACGCTTCTCACGGTATATGTACTGCGATATGACAGTGAAACATACATATACTCAGGTGAGTATATAATCATCATGGATAAGAGGGATAACTCCTATCATAAGAAGTATTGGAAGCGCCGATAGGGCTATAAATCTGATCTTGTGAATCATAAAAATAGAATTATACAGTGACAATCTCATCTTCTTTGATAAATCCATCATGCTGGAG
>JAYVJC010000006.1:0-61096 GCA_043769645.1 Candidatus Altimarinota bacterium | reverse complement strand
TTTTTAAAATAGAGTATTTTTACTTTCTTTGAGTTTTTCAATTACTTTATTAGCTCTATATCCTGCTAGAAAGTACATATTTGTGATCTGCCATTCTGCATATGATACTTTATCACTTAACATTTCATAGCTCAATTTCTTATATTCATCATATAAAGCATCCATATACCACATTATTTCTAACGCTCGATCACGATTTATCATAAAGATTTTCTTTGGTTTTTTCATAGCTTTAGAAGAATTTAAGTTTTTACATATCGTTGTGATATAATTTTCATCTTATTTCGGTTATAAATATATTCCTAAGAAAGGAGGCTAACCGAGCCGGGGGATGTCTAGATACACCTCCCCTATCATCCCCTCCAGAGATATGCTCGATAGCTTTCTTCGCAAACTATTTGTTTGTTACTAGTACCATTTCGTAATTTATACGACTCCTTCCCAATCTTAATAAAGTTGGTGGCGGTTGAGAGTTGACTTTACATTCCTTTTCAGGAGGAGCGGTCGGCAGGTGGGGGCTAGCATTATTTGTATTCGGTGGCTAGATGTTGTTCTATAAGTCAGATCGTGCAGTCCTTATAGCATATCTCGTGAGAGTTCGAATTATAAAATCCCCCCTATCCTTGCGGAGTGATACTTAGGGGGGATTTATACTCTGCCTTTATGTTGTGACCTTCTCTCTATAAGTATCACCAAGCAAAGAGAAGAAGCCACAACTGGCGGATGTACTTTCTACTATAATTGTTGTCTTCTTACAACAAGAGCAAGTCAAGACTTTTTTTAATTTCCTTTAACTCTCGGTATTACAAAGCCAAATAAAAAGTTTATAAATAGTTGATAAACTTTCTCTCAACATTTATAAACATCGAGTTCGTGTATGTGCCATATTGATATAACCAGAAGGCACGCGAACTATTCTCACTTAATTCTCACTTAATTCTCACCAGTTCGTGTATATATCCTATTGGGATACATTTATATAGAAATTGGTATACCTACACGTCACATACACGAACTTTCCCAAATATTCTCATTTTATCCAAGAAAAGTTCTATTTTTATCCAAGAAAAGTTCTAAATAAGTCCAAAAACTTGATGTAAGAAGATATGAAATAGCATAAAACTATGCAAACGTATCGACAGAACATAGAAGCGAGAGCAAAACTCCTGGATAAGTGCAAAGATTCCACCTTTCGCGCTTATGTTTACGAGCAGTGTCGACGAGATATCACATTTTTCTTTGATTACTTTCTTTTCACCGATCGAAACGGTGGTTTTTATGGTTCAGAATATCCGAACGAAGTTCCTTTCATTCTCTTTGATTTTCAAAGGGGATTTATTGTTGATCTTTGGGATGCAATTCAAACAGGAGCACTTCCAATCACTTCACGATTCAATGAAGAAGGTGTTCCTATCCCGACCGATGTATTCATCGAAAAATCACGTCAAATGGGTCTCACATGGCTCATACTTGGTGTATTTCTTTATGGATACCTCTTTCACAATCACAAGTATCTCACACTCTCTCAGAAAGAGTCTGACGTAGACAAGGCTGGAGATATGCGATCACACTTCGAGAAGCTCCGATTCATGATGCGCAATCTTCCTCCGTGGCTCCTTCCAAAATGATTCAACAAGAATACAGGAACAGAGTTCAACAAGAGTATGAATATCTCCAGATGAGATGGTTCATGATCTATACAAGGGGAATCAGCAAATCCGAATGCAGGACGATGAGGAACATATAATGCAATATTTCTTGATGAGATGGCAAGTATGGCGAATGCTTCGAGCGTGAACACTGCCTGTTCTCGTGCGACACCGTGCCGAATATTCAACTCTACCCCAGCAGGGATGGGGAATGAATATTACCTTATGAAGACAAAGGCAGAGAAAGGGATATTCCGATGGCATCGAATCCACTGGTCAGAACATCCTTTTTATACACAGGAATGGTATGAAGCGCAGAAGAAGAAAGATCCACCACAGAAAATCGCACAAGAACTGGATATCGACTACAACGCCTCGGTCGAGTGACGAGTCTACCCAGAGATCACAGGGAAGATCGAAGTATTCGAATATGATGAGAGTCTTCCTCTCTATATCGGAATAGACAACTCACACGTTTGAGTCGATCCAAACGCCATCATCGTGATGCAGGTACAAGGACACTACTGGAACTTCATCGACTATATCGAAATCCCCATCATCCCAGAAGAGTGTGCTGCATTCCTCGGAAAACAACCCAAGAATCCTATGGAGTGAGCAGTACTGGAGTTCTATATGAGATACCTTCGCTACAAGAAACCGCACCAGTACATCGCAGATCCATACGACACTCACTCGAAACCATCAGAGAGAGCTGACAAAACCATCTTCGAGTACTACCAGGACAACAAGATATTCCTCAACACGGATATCACCCTCGATAAGCAAGAACAGATACGAACTACAAAAGCAAATCTCTACAGGTGTCGATTTAATGAAAAGACTATCGATCTCGTCAACTGTCTTATGAACTCGAAGCTCGAAGGAATCCAGATGGGTGACAAATTCATCACAAAGGACAATCCGAGAGTCGAACACGACCAATTCTCCCACGGACGAACCGCATTCGAATACCTCGTGAACTACCTCGCAAAATGGTGAGTTCCGAAGGAGAAAGAAAAGACCAAGGTTCAGATAGCCAACCCTCTCACTTGAGAGATGGAATACAAATATATTTAACCCTATACAAATATGGACGGACAAATCACTATAGATACAAAAAAGAATACGCTCGATGTTCTCGAACCATTCATCACAGATCCTCATCAAAATGATGATCGAGAATCGAAACTCGTGGGACATATTGGACGACGACTCACGACAATGCGTGCCAAACGAACCGCAGTCGATAAGTACTGGGATCTCTACCAAAAAATGTGGGACGCAATATATGTTCCATACGAGGATGGACGATCACGCTCTCAAGTTCCTCTCGAGATGGCAATCGTCGAGCTCTTCGTTGCTGAGGCAGTGAAGCGCAAGACACAATTCAAAATAGAGGAAGAAAACTCGAACTATTCAAAGCAAGCCGAAGCATTCGAAAAGGTGTGGGACTATGACTGGTCTACGAACAATCGAGACTCCGCAGTCCTCGAGAATGAATATGTGACCGCTATTTTCGGAACTTCTGTTCTCTATACAGGATTCGAGATGAAATATCGCGTCATCAATGAGCCAACCATCTCCGAGAATGGAGATGTCACATTCACTCGCAAGATGCAGAACACCAATCGTATTCTCCTCGAGAATGTGGATATCAGAAACTTCTTCGTCGATGATAAAGCCAAGAGTATCGAGGATGCTGTGGATTGTGTTTTTATCGAATACATCCCAGAAGAAGAGTTCCGAAACTACAAGTTCAACAAAGTCTACAAGAACACCGACGCTATCGTTGGAAGTTACATCTACAACGCAGATACTCGCCAGTTCGTCACCAAGGAAGAACGAGGAGAATCGAGCGGAAAGTATGTGAAAATCACTCACTACTGGGACTGTCAGGCAGATATGTATGCCGAGGTGGCAAATGATGCTGTCATTATCCGAGAACATCCAATCCTCAATGCTTCGAAGTCTCTCCCATTCGTTATCCGTCAATACTCAAAGAATCCATTCTCTGTCTATGGACGAGGACTCTGTGAGATCCTTATGACATTCAAGAGCGACCTCAACAACCTTCGCGAGATGCTCATGGATGCTATCAAGCGAAGCAATAATCAGGTCATTGCAATCGGTGGAAACCTTGAGTTCGATGGAAACCAATTCGCCTATGGAAACCAGATGCTCAAGTTCAAGGGAAATCTAGGAAATGGGAATTTCAACCAACTCTCTGGAAATCCTCCGAATCAAGCCATCTTCAACTACATGGAGTCGATCTTCACGGATATTGCTATCTATACAGGTATCGACATCCGAAATATCATGGGGAATCCTCAACAGACTGCATATCAAACCGCAGTACAGAAGGAAAGCTCTCTCCAACGTGTGAATGTAGTTCTCACCAATAGAGACTCTGCATTCGTCCGACTGGGAAATCTCCACAAGGACAATCTCCAACTCTTCTTTCCTATCAAGCTCGTTCGAGAACTCATCGAAGTGGATAACGACAACAAACCGAAAGAAGATATTGCTCCGACATATCCAACCATTCCTCTGAAGTGAGAGAAATATGTGAAAGGAAAGTTCAGCAAATCTCCAAAGTCAGGACTTCTCGAAGTGAAGCCAGATTTCATCCGTGGAAAGATCTGTATGAATATTTTTACGAACCTCAATGCTCCAACGATCAATGAAGTGGAGAAAGAACAGAAGCTCGACTTCTTCACTCGTCTCGTCACCGTGGGGAATGCGTATGCAAGTATCCCAAATCTCGACTCTATCATCCCAGAGAAGTCAACGATCAAAGAACTCGCAAGACTATTCGACATCGATACTCAAACATCATGAGATGATCCAGAGGAAGTGAACCAAGCAAAACAACAACTCATCGCTGATATCCAAGCTCAAGCAATGGGTGGTGAGGATCAGGGTGGTGGAATGTCAGGAATGCCACCAGCTGGATGAGCCCCTACACAAGCACCACAACCACCAGCGCAATGAGTACCGACACAACAAGAACAAGCTCCGACCAATACTACTTCTGTAACCCAATAATCTATGTCTCAATTCTATATTCTCTCCGCTGATGCCTTCAAAACTCTCAAGATCGAAAAGGATCACACGATCAGCAAAGATGAAGCCGAGTTTCTTATCAAGGGAAAAGACATCCTCAAAAAGTACTTTCAAATCAAAATCGATGGAGTCCGAGCACAACTCGGATCATGAAATTTCCAATGAAATGAAACTCCAGCCTATTGGCTCATCAATGCAATAGAAGGCTTTGCAAATGAGCTCTCTGATATGGAAGAGCAGGTCAAGAAGTACGAAGAGTTGGAGAAAAACCACAAAAAATAAGGAAAAATAGTTTTTTTTCTTGATGTAAGAAGACACGAAGTACGCTTCACTTATAGCTACCTCCCAAATGGGACAGCTTATTACATACTAACCCCTTGCCCCTATGTTGGACAACCAAGAGGAAAAAAAGGAGGCTCCGAACGCGGACAACCCTCAAGACTGATCGCAGTCTCAAAAAAACGATGACTTAGCCGCAGCCCATGAGCGCCTCAAGCAACAATATGCTGGAAGTACTCAAGAAGCTATCGCCTACAAGGCTCGATATGACAAGGCACTTGATGTCGCTGTCGAAAAAGTCTCACAGGATAATGCTTATCTCTTAGAGCTAAGCGAAAAAGACCCAGATCTCGCAAAAGATGTAGCAAAGAAATGATGGAATCTCACGCTCGAAAAAGCGCTCGATCAAATCAAACTTGCTCCAGCTTCCAAGAAGGACGAGAACCCTCTCGACGAAGAGACTCAATATAAGAAGTTCGCAGAACGACTGAAAAGAGAGCTCGCCAACGAAGGTGTTCACAAAGAAGCTTCAGAGTTTTTTACTCACCTCACAGGTGAAGTGAGAACAACTGCCGAGTGACTGTATAAGAAACTCACAGAATGACGTGACCTTGCTCCAATTGAAGCTCGTGAATTTGCAGAAATGGCAACTCTCTACGCTCAGAAAGAACAAATCGTATCAGGAAAAGCCGATCTCAACATTGCAATGTTCGGATCAACAGCTTCTCTCGGTCGATGAAGTTCACAGCCAGCGCCAGACGATAAAAATAGCGGGAAAGAACTCGCTGAATCTCTCTGACTCTGACATTTATATTCTAAGAAATAATATCATATATGGCTAAGCAAAACCCAACAACTACACAAACAAATAGTCAGGAAAATACGCCTGGAGTCCCTAAAAAAGACGACTTCCAAGCACAAATCCTTGAAAGACTTGCAAAACTCGAAAAAGAGAATCAAGAACTCAAGGAAAACGGAACCATCAATACCAATACAAAAAGCAAGGAGAAATACGCATGACCACTCTGGTCGTTTCGCTACAAAATCTACAACGGAAAACCTATTGTGAAAGTGGAAACTGTCGCAATGCAGACTGTCAAAAATAATGTCACGAATAAGTATATCAACCTGCACGAAGTCCTCCTCACATTCAGTGACTGAGAAACTGAGAAAGTCGACTACGACCTCTATACGCAACTTCTTGAATGGTCAGAAGGGTTTGAGCTTCACGAGATCAACGATGTCCGAATGGACACACTCACATTTAACAATAAGGGAGTGGAAAAGATCATGAAGAATCACAAATTCTGGACGTTCAAAAATACTCCTCACGGAGAGTTCGAGGTTCCTGAACTTTATATCAACTAATCAATCACCCTATGTTCATCGGAGACAAACAAATAAAAACGATCACTCCTCTGGATGGTCAAAAAATACCAAGCTCTCTCGTCTCATTCGAAGACGGTACAGAAGCAATCTTCACAGATAAAAACCTCTCATACAACCAAACAGAAGAGTCTCTCGATCCTTCTGCGTACTCAGATCTCATCGAGTTCCATATCGTCCAAGACCTCATATCTATATGCGAGTCTCACGATGTAGAATTCTTCCGCATGGACATGATCAGCCGAAAGCTGGCTCAATCCATAAAGAACAAAGAAATGGATGCGTATGCAACCGCATTTGGCATGACAGGTGATGAGCCTGCTGAGATAAAAGCTTCTCGTGTTCGTCTCTCTGATTTCCGCAGAGTCCTTGGTGAATAGTCCCAATTATTTCTTTATACATATACAAATATGCCTACCGTAATCACTCCTCTCAACCGAGCGAACAAAACGCAAAACTTCTACCCTATGGAGGGAGAATGGCTTCTCAAGCAAATGCCTATGAAAGCCTCTGTTGTTATCGCTGATGGTTCTGCAGTAATGACTGAAGTAACCGCTTCAAACCCAACAGGGTATGTCACTGCAGCAACTACGACCTTTGCAAACGGTCAAAACTTTGCAGGTATTCTCGCTGAACCAATCGCTTCTACTGATGCAGACTATGCAACAGCTGGAAAAATGAAATCAGTTTGGGTGCCAAAAACTCCAGGTGTATCTCGCTGTTACTTCACCGTTGGTTCTGGTACACACTCAGCTGCACAGCAAGGACGCACGTGTGCGCTTGCATCAGCTACAGGTGTCGCAGTCGCAACGAATGGTAACCAATTTATCATCTCTCCGAATGGTGGATTCATCTCTACGACTCGTGGAATTGGTACATTTGCGATGCCGAACATTGTCACAGCATAATTTTAATTCTATAAATACAAATACATATGCAACTCTCTACCATTACGATGCCACAACTCACTGATGTGGTCAATCGCGTATTCGTCGCATGACCTGACACCGTGGATCAAAACTTCATGAAATCAGGTCTCGTGAAAAACGTTCCAGTTCCACTCGGAACAGGACAAAGTCGAATCTTTGCCGAACTTCCTGATCGCGACATCTATGCTCGTATCAAGGATGAAGGTGATAATACTGCTCAATCAGTCGTTCAATACGGTCTTGAAAAGGCAGCGTCTATCTACCGTATCGGTCTCGAAATCGCCATCACCGTTGAGGAACGAAAGTTCAACAAAAACGCTGATGTCGTTCAGAAACTCACTGATCTCTCTCAAGTGTGTACAGCTCGTATGGAGCTCGACCTCTCTCACCGCTTTGGTTTCGCATACTCTACTTCTTATACAACCCAAGAAGGAAAGCTCGTCGATATCACGACTGGTGACAACGTCGCTCTCGCTTCTACGTCTCACGCCCTCACTGGTTCGTCTACGACTTACTCAAACATCATCCCTTCAAATCCACTCTTCTCTAAGGGTGCACTCGAAGCAGCTCAAAAGGTTGCAGTTGAGCAGACCTATAACAATATCGGTCTCAAGCTCACTATGAAGTTTGATATTATCTGGACAACTGATGACCGCAACACGATCAATCAGGTTCAAGAGCTTCTCAACTCTACTGCAAATCCAACATCTCAAAATGCTGGTGCCTACAACGTCTATAAGGGCGGTATGACTCACGTCATTCTTCCTCTCGTCGCTACTACTGCAACTGGTGCTCCAGATACTACCAAGGCAAAATATTGGGGAATCGCTTCAAGCGCAAACTCTCAACTTCAATTTGGTGTTGCTGAGGCTCCATATCTCAAGACTCCTACCGAAGGAAATAACGGTGAAGACTTTTCAACAGAAAACTGGAGATTCGGTGCTCACGCATCTATCATCATGGCTGTTGTATCAGGTCGTTGGGTCAAGTTCTCAAACGGTACAGGTGTTTAATCTCTAATCTTTCAATCCCATGGCTACAATTCCAAATTCAACTGGATTCGGTACATTCCAGGTGCAGAAAGATGTTACATCATCTGCCATCCTGACTTCTGATACCAACATCATCCAGTGTATCGGTAACGGTCTCCTCCTTGATGAGGTCGTTGTCCGTACAGATGCCACAGGTCTTGCTACAGGAACAAACCTTCAGCTCAAGGCAGATGGTGTGATCTTCTACTCGACTGTCATATCTGGACTCGGTGCAAATGCTGTAGTAGATCTCAGGACTGCTACAGTAAAAGGCTCAAAAGTCACTGTCCCTGCTGGAACAAAATTTATCTCCATATCTTCTACTGTTGGTGCCTGTACAGGTGCGGGTGTAGCGACTGTGACGTGTAAGTTCATCCAGTTTGATACCAACTCTACTGCTAACGCAATATAAGTTGTTTCCTATCTCCTCTTTCGAGAGGGGAGGAAGGAAATAATTTTCTAACAAATACACATATGTCCGTCAAACAAGTACAAACAACCGCATTCTCGACAGCTTCTACACTCGGTCTCATTGGTGGAAAAACAATACAACTTCAAGATTATATCAATGGAGTCTTTGCAATAACTGCAGCAGGTTCTGCTAATCTTACCGTCCAGGTTCTAGGATCAGTTCAGGAAACAAAGCCAGACTTTACTATAGCATCATCTGCTACAAATCAGTATGCACCTGTGCAGATCATCGATCTAGATTCAAACACGACTCTCAATGGAACTACAGGTCTTGTATACTCTGGTGCGAGTGATGGAACAAAGCAATATATGATCAATACTCGTCAGACAATTCTCAGGTGGATCGGGTTTAAAATCACTGCATATACCACAGGAAATGTCACGATCACTTTGACTGTATCTGATAACCTCTAAGAAAGATGCCAACAATTCCAAATCTACCAACCATCACAACTCCTGCATTAACTGACGTAGTTCCAGCTTCTCAAGGTGGAGTTGCTGGAAGTACGACGTGGCAAGGAATATATAACCTCTTCAAAGGGGTTTTTGATACTATTTATGTAACTACTACGTGAGCAGTAACTCTAACGAATAAAACACTTACTACTCCAATAATTGCGAGTATCAAGGGTGCTATAGTAACAGATACTGACGGGGCAACTATAACGTTTGACAAGAATGTATGAGACTACCATCGAGTAACTCTTGGGGGGAATAGAATTCTGGCATTAAACAATATATTACCTTGAGACAAGATAGTAATAGACCTTATACAAGATGCTACTGGAAGTCGAACAGTAACCTGGTTTAATACTATTAAGTGGGTGTGAGGTACTGTGCCAACTCTTACCACAACAGCTAGTAAAATAGATACTTTTGGCTTTATTTGTACTTCTGCCTGAATCTATCAAGGATATATTATTTGACAAAATATATAATATGGCAACAGTAAAAGCATTGGTAGTCGCGGGATGAGGATGAGGAGGGGATTCAGCTCCTGGATGAGGTGGAGCATGAGGAGTTTTATACTCAGCTTCAATTACAGTAACTCCACAATCCTACTCTATAACCGTGGGAACTTGAGGAATACCACACGTAAGTGGGACTAACTCTGTATTCTCTTCACTTACCGCAATAGGGTGATGAAGGTGAGGTTCTGATTCAGCTTTTTCCGCTCAAACTGGATGATCTGGATGAGGATGAGGATGGTGAAGTGTTTCCACAGGAGCTTCATGAACTGGAGGACAATGAAACGCTGGAGCGAACTGAAATACAGGTTCGTGAAGTGGAGCAGGATGATGAGGTGCGTGATCAGCGTCTTCGACACCTGGAACTAACGTATGAAGTGCTTGAGGAAATGGGATAAGTTACTCTATTAGTGGAAGTGCGGTGACTTATTGAGGATGAGGGTGAGGGTGAGGAAACGGTGGAGGAGGGGCTTGAGGAACTTGAGGTTGAGGTACATGAGCTGCAAACTTTTGAACCGCAGGAAATGGTACAAATTGACTTGGATGATGAGGGTGAGGTGCTAATGCTTGAACTGGAGGAACAGGATGATCAGGAATAGTTATTATTTCTTACGCTACTAATTGAAGTGATGGAGTGTCTCCTACTTCAACTTGAGGAACCATAACCTCAAGTTGATGACAGACTATACATACTTTTACTTCTTCTGGTACATTTACTATGGTTTCATCGACAGCATCATCTGCTAATACTTCTTTTTTGTCTTTTTTATAAATACTTATAACTAACCACTTAATCAATAATGGAATCAATAGACCATATCGCATCTCAACTACTCTCACAGAACTGAATAATAGGACTCTTATTTGTAGGAACGTTCTTTGGGTTTATGTTCAAAGGCATCCCTTATATGGCTCTGAAATTCGAAGAGGTACTTACGAACTTCAAAACAATTTCCTTTGAACAAAATCAATTCTTTCGAGAAGAACTCAAGAAGATATCAGATACCTTTATCACTCAGATCCAAACCTCGAATAATTGGCACGAATGACACTCTAAAAAGCTCGAGAATCAATCAAAGCAACTCGAGGAAATCCTTACACGTATTACTAAATAATGACACTTCAGGACTTCAAATCTCGAGACTATAAAAGCCTCACGAAATGGGAGTGGGAATTTCTCAGAGTCAATGGGGTATGTAATGGGTGCGGTGGTACTGGAACTCAAGTAAAGAACAGGCTCATACGGTGGATCATATTGCAAAGCCTCAAGCGCCTAAGACTCGTATTCTGGCAAGCGGACTGTAATATTCACGATTTTACCTACTGGCAGGGCGGTGACGAGGCGAGACGGAAAGAATGCGATATGGGGTTCTTCAAAAGGATAATCGAAGATATAGAAAATGCGGTAGGGATATCGGTAATAAAATACACCCTCCTAGCTCTCATATTCTACTACGCAGTTCGGATCGGTGGAAAAGATTACTTCAATTACCATTAAACCTATGGAAACACTCGAATACGAAGATTGAACAATCCCGAAACACGTCGCGAGCTTTCTCAAGGCTCAGACAGAGGAACGGGCAACGCAAGTACTCGAAAGGGCAGAGCGGAAACATGTAGACGATGACGAGGCCCGGCAACTCGAACCAGGCCAAGTATTCGCCGGGTATAACTTCCTAAGATAATCCTATGTTACTCCGAAAATCACTCCTCGAAGCTGATCTCCTCCATTTCCAACATCGATACGATAAAGTCTTTATGGCTTCTCAAGTCGTATCTGATACAGAACGTAAAGCGATGAAATGTATCCTCGATGGACTCCTCTTCGAGATTCATGATATCCGCAAAGAGCTCGATCTCGTAAAAGCCAACGAACATAACTACCCATAATATGTATCCATTCAAACAAGACTTATCCGCACAGCAAAAGAACTTCACAAAGTGAATAGAGAATACATGCGACTATATCATTGTTCACCATACCGGGACGGTACAAGGTACACTCGGAGGGAACCTCAAGACCCTTCTCGGACTCACAAAGACCAGTGAAGTATCGTGTCACTTCATAGTAGACGGTGATGGATCCTCATACAAGCTCGCAGATCCAAAAATGGTATGCTGGCACGCTGGACAGAGTAACTGGTGAAGTATCACTGGACTCAACTTTCACTCACTCTGAATAGAGACTATTTGACCTGACTTCACGGATGCTCAACGGTTCGAGGTCAAAAGACTCATAGAACACCTGATGGCCGTGTTCAACATTCCAAAGGAGAACGTACTTCGTCACGCGGATCTCACGTGGCAAGGAAGCCAAAAAAAACAGTTATGGGATGGTGTGAGTAAAACTCGGAAAGTAGACATAGCAAAATCTTTCTGGGAAAAAGGATATACAAGCTGGCATGACTATCAATCAAAACTTACTCCTAAAGCACAATAATGACAGAACGCGATCAACTCATAGACAACATCATAGTCTCGGAAATAGACTATAAGAAAAAGATAGAACTTCTCAAAACTGAGACTGATCCTACTACTAGGGCAAGACTAAAAAAATCATTACCAAGAAATTATTTTTTTATCAAGATAGTAGCATAGGTTACATTTTCTTTTTACAAAGAGAATGTAGTTTCTCTATTTCCTTCATATCTACTCCCTTAATTGTCTCAATAAATCTCATTAAAATAGTCCGATAGGCATCCTTGCGGTACTGCCATAAGTAAAAATACACTCTGAGAGAGCCTGAAAGGGCTCTTTTTGCTTTATGTAGAGCCTTTTTTCATCGTCAATTTTGAGTTTGATAATTGTACTAAGTAATAGTACACCTCTTATTTCATCATCCCCCATAGTGTAGGCTCACAGTAAAGGTCTTTGATGAGTTCGATAATTTTCTGATACTTTTCTTATAAAGTCATTTCGAGGGCTCAAAAAACTCAAATAGTTTCTTTCATTTTCACCCTATTCATAACATAGTCGATTTTTTTCAAAATATTCCTACTCCAAAAAAATCCCCCATCGAGGAGGATTAGACTTTGTACGTTCGGATTCTCGGTTCGTCAGATTTGGCAATACGTTTAGTTATATCATTTTCTATCAGTCATCCGATTCCTGCTGTAGTGACTGCTGTAGCCGCACCCATCAGGGGAACTGCGAGTAGAGGAGCAAGAATTCCGGCAACCGCGAGAGAGACAAGTCCGACACCAGTTACGGTAGCTGCGAAATTCCCTGAAGACTTGAATCCAAGGATATTAGCGACACCATCCTGGGCGTTTTGCTATACGCGTGCATACGGGGCGACGCCATGAGCAAGGAGTCCCGCATCTTGCTTTTGGATGAGAGTAGTTTCTGGTTTCATGCCTCTAATTATATGGATCTCTGTCCGAAGTCAAATATTCTCGGTGAAGATTCCGGAGATATCACGATGTACGGAGAGGAGTCAGCGACCAAAAATTCTCAGTCGATTTTCTTTACTTTCACCACAATATAGATATAGTTTGTATATAAATATATACAAACTATGCGACCAGATGTAAACTACACAAAAAAACTCGATACGCTTCGTGATTTTTTTCGTACTGGATGAGTGTATCAATCCTTCGATCAGATGGGTAAGCTTCTCAGGTATGCGAACGCTGCCTGAGTACGGAGATTCTTTCAGAAGCTCCTAGAAAATGGTATGCTTGAAATGGTAGATAAGAGCTATATACCTTCGAATTTACTGATAGGATATCCTCTCTTTGAGTCAGTACGGGCAGGACTGCCCTTTACCCCCGAGACACAACCGACGACTCAGATGGACCTCGAGAAGTATCTTATCGAACATCCAGCCAGTACCTATTTCGTGAAGGTGAAGGGAGATAGCATGGAAGATGCGGGAATACATGAGGGAGATATCGTCATCCTCGATCGATCTCGCCATCCAAACAACGGTGATATCGTCATCGCCTCCCTCGATGGTAAGGTCACACTCAAATATTTCGAGAAAAAGGGAGATATACTGAAACTCATACCTGCCAATCCAAAATATCCACCAATAATAGTTGATTGACCGTGTGAAATCCTCTGAGTTGTCTCAGGTTCTGTGCGTAAGTATCGTTAACTATGATTTTTCATACCTCAAGGCATATATATGCACATATCGATTGCAATAGTTTTTATGCGTCGTGTGAAGTCCTGAGAGATCCATCTCTCAAGGGGAAATTTGTAGCGGTAGGAGATCAAATCGTTATCGCCGCGAGCTATGAGTGCAAGAAGCTCGGAATCCGGGTCGGTACTCCCCTCTGGGAAGCTCGAAGAATGCTCTGAAAAAAACTCATTGTGAGACTCCCCGACCATGCCTGGTATCGACAAGTCTCTGAAAGACTGATGAAATATCTCACGGATAAACTTGGCAATATAGAAGTGTTTTCGATCGATGAGCTCTTTGTAGAACTCACCCATATTCCCGGAAGGTATGATAACTTCGCCGAGTCGCTAAAGGAAGAAATCTACCACGATATCGGGATTCCCGTATCAATAGGTATATCGAATACTCGACTCCGAGCGAAGATGTTCGGAGATCTCAATAAACCCTTCTGATCCTATGTGGATTTCCACACACCGGATATAGAAGACCTCTTTCGGACCCTTCCAGTCACAGAAATCCCCTATATCGCCCGCAGAAATAGTGCGAGACTCTGAGTGAGTATCAAGACAGTATATGACTTCTACTCGATGGAGGGGATGGATGTCAGTAAGATCCTCGGAAGGAATGGGAGCAACCTCTGGTTGGAACTCCACGGAGTCGACTCTTGGGTGCCTCATGACACGAGTAAGAAAAGAAAGAGTATTGCATGTACGAGGTCATTCAATCATATGATATCAGACGATGCTCGTTTTCTCTGGGGACAAATCCTCATGAATTTCGAGCGTGCCTACGAGACGATGCTCGCTGAACGACAGTGAGCACGAGTGATAGGAGTACTTCTGAGGACGAAGGAATTTACCTATGCAAATAGAGCAGTGGATATGGGAGAAGTCCATGTCGATCGGTCTCGGATGATTGACGTACTCAAAGGGATATTCCATTCACTATACTCGAAGTGAGTTACCTATAGAACCACCTGAGTCACCTTCTCTGAGTTGGCTTCATTTACACCGAAGCAATTATCAGTATTTGATATCGCTGATACTATACATATAAAGAATACGCGGGTTTCTGATGTACTCGTGAAGCTCAAGAGCAGATTCGGAGAATGAGTCATCTCACAGGGAATCCTCAAGTCGAATACGAAGCAAGAACTCGGAGTTTTATTTGAAGTGGGATAATCCTCTGCAGTAAAAGAATATGGTTTCCTAAGTGTAGAGGACAAGATAAGAAAAAACTACTGAGGAAGAGATGGCTCAGTCGATTGAGTAGAGAGTCAATCGTTCGGGAGAAATTCCTGAGTCATTAGGATGGTTATTTTGGTAGGATTTCAGATATGTTTGGGAGTATCCGGGATGGAAAACAGATACGCTGGCACAAATTACTCATCATACTTCCCTTCTCGAGTAGGCCGAGTCAGATGGACATAGCCGAGAGTAAAACCTGGTTCTAGTTCCATATCCTCGATGGTGACCTCCTCCTTCGATCTCCGAAGAGCGTCGATAAGAGTCGTATAGGCAATACGATACATCCAAGCGAAAAACTCAGCTTCAGTTTTTCTGTTAAATGAAGCGATATTTTCTATCGCCTTTATATACACATCCCAAATCACATCTTCGGTAAAAAAAGTATCCAGGGTCCGATGGTAGATAAATCTATATATTTTTTCGTATGAGGCATCGTACAATTCTCCGAAGGCTGAAAGGTCTCAGGATCGAACCTTTTGTAATGAGAGACTGAGCATATATAGTATTGGAGAACGTTCTTGTAACTAGAGACGATTGTAAGAAAAAATGGTGACAAAAAAGAAGAAATAAAAAATACCCCATTTTCTGGGGGATTTTTTTGATAAAATGGTCTAGTTCATCATGGAGTTAGGAATCATCATCGAATCATCGAGTAGGGTATCATCCCGTTTATCTTGCACTATCTGAAGCATTTCTTGAAGCTTCGTGACGAGCTTGGTATTCGACTTTGACGTCGCGAGATCGATCTGTTTCATGATGACTGACTCAAGTCGAGTCAATACACTGATTTTCATCTCCTCAGGAATCTTATCCAGGCGAGCCTGGAAGAGGGAGCGGGTTTTTTCAGAAAGTGATCCATTTGTTTCTTTGATAGGAGTAGTTGTGTCTTTAACAGGAGGGAGCGTCTGAGGAGGTTCTTTTTTCGGTGGCATCTTTGTCGATTCCGTTCATTGCAGAGATCTGACAAGCTTGGTAAAGGCTTCTTTATTCGCCATGACTTCATCGGTGAATCTAGAAGTATCTATTCCCTTTGCCTTCATTTCCTCCACCATTTTCTTCATATAGGCAAGTTCAGTCGCTAAAGTCCCTGAGTCTGACTTCGCCATCGGGTATGGTCGGTCTATAGATTTTGTAGGTGGGACAGATTGTACCTTCTTCGCAAGATCCCAAAAGGCGGTTCCATCAGCTATAATAGCATCAGTAAATCCGGAAATATCAGCTCCTTGTCCTGCGATTTTAGCAAGATACTCTTTTCGTGATTTTATTTCACCGGCTTGTTGGATACTTTTCATCGCATTCCAGAAGGCTGTGCTATCAGTCTTAAAGGCATCGAGGAGATCCGGAGATAGAGTGGAAGTATCAACTCATTTTTGAGTAAGATTCTTCACATACTCGGCACGGGAGAGAGAATCACGGTTTTTTTCGATAATCCTCATGGCATCCCAGAATTTTCCCTCATCCGTCTTCGACGCATCGAGAGTATCTGGTGTTAGTACAGAAACATCAACTCCTTTTGTTTTGAGTTCGGTGTACTTCGCGATACGCATAGCGGTCGATTTATTTTGCATTTCCATCTTCTGAGCTTCCCCGTAATTCATACTGGTATTGGGATATGTAGAGGCATTATTACCAACTGAGGTCTCGGCACTCGCCTCAGTACTCGTAAAAAACAATACTATTGATAAGGCAAGGAGAAAATACTTCATAAGAAAAAGATAGGAAATAAAACCTCGACATTTTATAACTTCTCAGACTATCTTCAAGAGAATGTATATATACTATTGAAGATAATGTTTCAATATTAGTTTGTATTTATCAAAATTTTGTTAGTATCTTGCTATGACACGTATTGCCATCATCGGAGCTGGAGCTGCAGGACTTATGGTCACAGCTACGATTCTCGAGGAAATATCCAATTCCCCGTTACTCCAGAATTCCAAAACCCCAATCCATATCGATCTCTTCGAGAAAAATACTTCCCCTGGAAAAAAGGTGATTATTTCTGGTGGAGGTCGGTGTAATGTGACGACCGGAATCACTGACAAAAAAATACTCCTATCGAAATATACTCGTGGGAGTACCTTCATCAAGTATGCACTTGGAAAATTTTCCCCGAAGAAATGCTATGAATGGTTCGAATCTCATGGAGTACCACTCAAGTGCCAAGAAGATATGCGGGTTTTCCCCGTTTCTGATGATGGCAGAGATGTCGTCGGGGTATTCGAAGATATATTTGCAAATAATCGCGAGAAGATCGCCCTTCATTATGGGGAGTGAGTTATTGAGCTATCATTGTTGGATCAAGAATGAATGAATCAGCCAGATATTTCAGTCTCTACTTCGACTTATTGAAGAGGTCAAACCTGAACAGAAAAATATCACATCATGACTCAAAAGTGATCCTATGAAGCAGATGTCCTTGTCATTACGACGGGTGGAAATGCCTATAGCCATACGGGTTCGAGTGGGGATGGATATGCCTTTGCTCGTGCGCTTGGGCATACCGTGACGAAGCTCTGACCCTCGCTTTCGAGCTTTCTCACGAAGGAACACTGGCTTCACGCCCTTTCAGGCCTCGCTTTTGAAGATGCACGGATTTCTTTTCGATTATCACCCTTGCGAAGCGAGGATCTCTCTGGATCAGATTCTCCTTCGGAGAATGAGAAAAAGATCGAACTCACTTGACCCATACTCCTCACTCACTTTGGGATTTCAGGTCCCCTGGCCTTTATGCTCTCATCGCATTTAGCCTTTGAAAAGATTGGTTCTATACCCTCATTTGAAGGGGGGATACAGGGGGGTACTGCCTCAAGAATCGTACACTTCTCCCCTCTTACATCAATGCGTTTGTTTGATTGGGAAATATTTTTCAAGGAGCAATTTCAACTTCATCCGAAGAAGTTCATCGTGAGTATACTCTCCGAGAAGCTTCCGCGAAGGTTCGCAGAAGGATTCATACGAGAATATTTTACTCATATCGAGGATACTTTCGCGGCTTCCATTTCACGTCTGGATCGTGAAAAGCTCTCGAAACTCCTCGGAGAATGAATCCCTATTACTCTTCTCGAACGTCGTCCTGGAGATGAGTTCGTCACCGCCTGAGGAGTCAATACCGATGAGATCGATCCTGAAACGATGGAATCTAAACTCCGCAAGAACCTCTACTTTGCAGGAGAGGTGCTCAATGTGGATGGGTATACCGGTTGATTCTCACTTCAGATATGCTGGGCAAGTGGATATGTAGCGGGGAAAAGTATTATCTTAAGTTCGAGGATATAGATACTATATTCGAATTAAAACTTCTGATTTTCAATTCTGTAAATGTGTAGATATGCTTCGATCTAAAGTATGAGCAATCCGTCGCCTCCAAACATCATATACTTGATTTAGAGCGTCAGAACTTGACGCACCATCAAGAAGAGGTGCATCATTTGTTCATCTTACCATATCCGCAAGGAGAATTTCAAAGTCTGGCATCCAAACCAATTCTCGGTTTCAAGGATCGAGCGTAGATGAGAATACATGATTTCCATCTCTTCGCGTGATAGAGCGTAATCTATATGCTACAAGTCTCGGGACTCAATGGACTACTCTCTCTACAGATTTTGGAGCAAGAGCGTATTCTTCCATGTGGAGCTTATCTATAGGTTCTGAAAAATAACCTCTTTTGCCAATTGCAATTGTTAATCATGTAAAGAGGTATGTTCACTGATTCATAAAACAAAGTTAAAGAGATAGTTATAACTTTATTATACTTAATATTTAAATATGTAAAGCTAATTATTCTAGGTATAACAAGTAAATTTTCAAAAATCCCCCACTTTCATGGAGGATTCAGATTAACATCCTGCGAGTCCATCTGCTGTAAACGGAGTAATAAGTGATGTCCCGTATGAGCCGAACCACTATGGGTTAAAGCATTTCAATCGAAATATTCACTCACATTCATAGTCTTGAAAACTCTATTCTAGAAATATGATGGTTTGAACTATATTAATTGCTTAATTAAACTCTTCACTATACACCTTCGTAAATCCTCTTTTCTGAAGTTTTTCACGCGTTTCGGTCACCATACGTGGATTTCCACAGAGGTACCACTCCGTATCTGGGGCCGCCTCGATAAGGTTTGTATCGACCCTTCCCGATTTACAACCATCTACGTCTTCTTTCGTAACATGAATATTGAGATCCAAGTGAGGTATCGCTTCAAGTCTTTCTCTATAGAAAAGCTCATCTTTCGTCGATACACTGAAGTAGAGACTATTCTCGGTTCCTTCAGTAGCTTGTATCATATGGTAGATAGGCGCGAGACCAGTACCCGTTGCGATAAATATTTTTCTCTCTTTTGTCATCTTGAGGGTAAAGTTTCCAAATATACCTATAACATCAATCGTATTTCCCTTCTTGAGGCTTCTCAGAACTTTCGCTCATCGCCCGAGATCTGAAAGCTTGATGGTAAAGGTAAATCGTTTGCCATTGGTTGTGACAATCGAGTAGGATCTCGTAAAATCGCCGTCCGCATCATTGAAGAGAAAAAGCATAAACTGGCCTGGAAGACTCTGGAGGCTTTTTTCAGTTTCGACGATAAGCTCGAGCGTCGTAGGATTCAGCATCGTAGTTTCTATAATTGTTGCCCTAATAGTTTGGATATCTTCCCCCTCCTCGTATAGTACAAAGTCGGCTTTTGTCACTCCACACTGAGGACAGCGCCAATTCTCGGGAATATCGTTAAACTCGGTTCACGCTGGAATTCCACCATCGATATCTCAGAGCGCAGGATCGTAAATAAAACCGCAAGGAATACATCGAAACTTTTGTCACTTCGGATAGAGTTTTTTCTTCACAAAAGAAAATCATCGCCACTCCAGTATTTTACCGAAGAAATATATAACAAGAATGGCTGGATAGGTATAATCAACCATTCCCTGATTGACCCAAGTAATCAGCACGACATGAGCGACCGTAAAAATGGCAATAGCATAAACCAATCGATGAAGTAACTTCCACCGTTTCCCGAGCTTTCGTATCGCCCATTCATTCGACGTAAGAAGGAGCGGTGTCGTAAGAAGGAGCGCGATAACTCCGACAGTGAAGTAAGTAATATTTCCTTTACTCCACCAAAAAAGAGGATCCAGAATCCACGTAGGATACTCGACTATATAGGCAGTACTATGGACCCAGGCAAGTACACCCATAAGGATACCGAGCTCCTTCCGAAGGGGCAAGAGAGTCATCGCGAAAGAAAGACCGATAACTCGCGCGAAAATAGGCAGGAACAGGATAAACCAGAGAATATTCATTGCTTGTCCTCCAGTATCTTTCTGAAAGGAGGGAATAAATATCAGCGGGAGTACAAAGATACTAAGACTGAGAAGAAGTATTCTGATCTGAGGAATATACTTTATGAGGAGCTTTTCTAAAGGAACGAGGAAGGTGTTGAAAGATTCGATCATATGAAAAAGTGAATATCCTTACTATCACTCGAATAGGTAAGAAATCAGTAAGTATCTATTTCTTCAACTAATCAAAGAGCCTAATCTTTTTATCTACTTCTTTTTCAAGTATTTTTATACGATCTTTCGCTGACTCGATAATATTCCTATCCACTTTGAGCGCTCCACTTTTGAGTTTTCCTGGATAGTTAAACTGTGAAAGAAGGTACTTGATCGCATTGATACGGGATGCTTCCTTATCGTCACTATTGACGATAATCCAAGGCGCATGCGTCGAGTGAGTATGGGTAAAGTTCGCAAGTTCAGCTACTGAGTACTTATCCCAAAGTTGTTGAGAGAATTGATCAATAGGAGAAAGCTTGAATTGTTTCAGAGGATTCGTCCGTCGTTCTTGGAATCGCTTGGCCTGTTCATCTTTCGAGACAGAGAAATAAAACTTGATAATTTTGACTCACGAATGTACAATCATCTTTTCAAGCGTCGGAACATCTTCGAGAAAGGTTTCATAATTCGTCTTATTGACGAAACCCATAACTGGTTCGACTCCGGCTCGATTGTACCAACTTCGATCGAAAAAAACAATTTCTCAGGCGTTAGGTAGATTCTTGATATATCGCTGAAAGTACCACTGCCCCTGTTCGATATCAGTAGGCTTCTGGAGTGCCACGACCTTCGCATATCGTGGGTTGAGCGATTCCATAAATCTTTTAATATTTCCCCCCTTCCCTGCTGCATCCCGCCCCTCAAAGATAATAAGAACCTTCCTTCCACTCTCTTGTATATACTTCTGCAGCTTCGAAAGTTCCATCTGGAGGAGAAGCATCTCTTCTTCGTAGGCAATATTGTCTTTTTTCATAGCAACGAGCACATGGGTCTTCCTTTTTCATGCTGGAAGCTCCATGATAGAGGAGTATTTTTTTCGAAATTGTTTCAAGATATCAGTCGGTTCAATAACTGCTTTGTTTTCTTCTTCAATCGTATGGATCACCTCGTCCATTTCTTCCATAAGGTCCGAAATCCGCTTAAATTCCTTCTTTTCTTTTCGAGAAAGACGCTTTTGTCAAGATTTCAGGAGAATTTCGAGACGATTTCGAAGAACCTTGAGATTATCGATATCTTTCGATTTCTTGAGCGATATGAAGAGTTTTCTGACCTCTTTCAAAAATGATTCTATCGTTTCATTATTGAGAACGACGACATTATTGAGGATATCATTGATCTGTGGTGGAGGCATAGTTCGGAAAATAAGTTTATTTTAAGCGATAATTTCAGGCTATAGTAAGACAAAAACTATATACAAAAGGGCAAAATAGTACATTTTTTTCTCTTGAAAATATCCAAAAAATAGGTCTACTCTATATCTTACTCACACTTTTTTCGAGAACACTATTATAAATATTTCTTCTTGTTGGCACTATGTTCCTCGAGTGTCTTCCCATAGTGAATCACTCAATCACTATCATGGAGGTAATAATAATATGGAGAAGTCTCTGAATGCAGGGTGTGATTCCAGGTTTCCACCTTGATACTCGATATCGGTGTGGGAGGAAGGCCTCGTGTCGAACGAGTGTTGTAAGGATTCGGATCGTATATCACAGAGGCTATGAAACTCGGTGTACACTGTGACTGTGTTTTCGCATATCCATAACAAACTGTCGCATCCGCTCCTATTGGCATTCACTCAATAAACCGCTTCGAGAGAATCCCTGCGACGATAGGTTGTTCAGAGGTATTACGCTCTTCACGTTCTACAATCGAAGCGAGAGTGAGTGTTTCATACGCTTTTTTTGAATCCATTTTGAGATATTCAGGTGCTATCTTTTTTTCAAATTCATGGAGCATGACTTCGATAATCTCACGAGCCGTTGCATCTTTTCTTACTCGATAGGTATCCGGAATAAGAAATCCCTCGAGACTTGATACTCATACTAAGAAAGGGTATTTTTTTTGGAGAATGGGAAAATCTGCGATGGTTGTTTCCATAAATACCCCAATTGGAAGTACCTTTTTTTCCTGAAAGTATGTATCCATATCGTAGATATTCCATCCTGGTAAGACCGTAATAGTAAGGTCGGTATGCGCTGGGGCATCGAGTGTTTCTCGAATAAATGTGTCGAGAGTAACTGAAGAAGTAACGGTATACGTACCCACCTCAAGTTGACGATTCAAAGAAAAATAACGAAGCCAGACTTTATATCTACCATGAGAAATAGGAATATGGAGGATATCGTCGAGTGTGGAGAGGGTCTCTCATTTCCCTATATTATATCTTCCGACTTCAATCAAAGTCGATCCCACGGAGGCTATCCAAAAATATCCAAAAATGAGGGAGCCAAGAGAAACGATGAGCAAAGAAAGAAATACAGATCGGAAGGAGGATATCTTTTTTGATGTTGATGACGTCGTCACTCGAGCGCGTCGCGTCGTAAAACTCATAAAACGGGAATAAAGATCGAGAGCATAACAAAAAAAAGGCTGAAATCAAGTCTGAGTTCAGTTAAATAAACTGATAGGGCGTATCAATTATCGATTTCATGAACTCGTCATTCCAGAAAAAGTAGTCAATCTTTCTATATTTTTCTTTGCCTCATCAAAAGCTTCATAGGCTTTTTTTACGGATTCTGTTGTCGAATTTATTTGCTCAATCTTTGTATCTACGACCTCCTTCGTAATATCGTACGTTTTTTTACTTTCATCTACGAGTGAAGCACCACTCGCTATAATTCCCGAAGCCGTAGAGCTCAGAGTAACTATAGAGTTTTTAAGGGTTTCTGCTAGTGTTTTTGGATTCTCAGCGGAGATCGAATCAGCCGAGTTTTTGATACTCCGAATCCAAGTATTGAGTTCTGTATTTCCATAACGATCTATTTTTTCAGGAACGATAAATACTGAGAGAGTATACAAAGTTATAAAAAGGATGAAGAATCCGATAACTCGTCCAAACATAGGATTATTTTAAAAGATCTTCTATGGTAGTCGCCCCAGATATTTCCTCCTCGGCCCGTTTAATGTCTGATTCTTTGATTGTATTCTGATTCTCGAAAGAGTTCACCCCTTTTTCTCCAGTGAGGCTCCCATTTTTTTGGATCATTTCGTTAAAAAAAATTCTTCCATCTTCGGTCTTTAACATTTCTTGTGCCATCGCATGAATCTCGGCACGCAGTTCTGAACGCGAATGACAATGAGGACACTCTACGACCATACCAATACCGTTACTATTTATATGGAGTACTTGTATTGATTCTAGGGTAATGTGCTGATGGCAAGCCTGGCAGAGAAAGGTTTCTGCGGTGCTTTCGACGATGTTTTTGAGGAAAATATATTGCATAATCTAAAATTAGAATGTACTCGTCTTCGTTTTTACTTCTGTAGTAAGCTATATTATACGAAAATGCTAGAAATTACAAAGAAAATATGGTTCTATTTATTAAAAATATCCTCGATGGTTGAGGATATTTTGTTTACAGACTTTGTTCTAAAGCCCTCCGAGGAGACTACTGATAATATCTTCATCTGAACTCCCTGTGTCGATGAGGGCTGGAGGTGCTATAAGAGAAGATGACGCAGTGAGAGATCACGATTGCACTGGTGCACTGTTGTAGGTCTCACTACTGTCTTTTATACACCGAATCGGAAGTGCATTATCCTTGCCCATTCCAGTGAACTCAACTGGAGTAATGCTTAGAGCGAGGGCATTTCCAGATTGCAGCTCAGTTTCTCCGAGAATAGATGATGACCAATATGTTCAGTTGCTCGAGTAGAATCTCAGAGTATCGAGACGAATCCCGCTTAAGGGAAGTCGAAGAACTGACGGAATATCCATATACATTGTGTCCGCATAGATGAGGGTATCCTGCCAATCTTTTGCAGTTGGTACATGATATCCAACTTCGCATGGGCCCTGGAGAGAGCCGGTAATTCCCCATCGATCTATCCCCCCTATTTTATTATCACTAACACTGGAGTAGAATCCATCTTGGGAAGGAAGCTTTAGATTTAAAGGATAAGCGATATTGTCTCCAGAACTCGTTCCTTCACTATCCCAACCATACATCTCTCACCATTGGAAGTATCGTCCGATTTGATCGGTAGTCGCGAGTGGTACATTTACTCCACTGATGACTGTTCCACTATACGCTACCGGTGCTCCGACATTACAAGCGGCCCACACCTGACCATTATCGAGGACTATATCATCAGTATCACAACCTGGATACCGATTGAGAGTACTACCATATCCGTTCGTAGAACAGGCAAGGTTGGCATCCTTCATAAATGACTGGAGGAGATCGAGTGGCATCATCCCATGGAAGTCGATAATCCACTTGGTCATGATACAGGCAAAGGGATTTTGAACTGGAGATGGAGTCGAACTCACCGAATCAGCAAATCCGATAGAAATCGATGAGAGAAGCATTCCGAGAATCAAGAATGATATTTGTATCTTTTTCATATAAGGAGAATAAAAAATATGTTACCTTTGTAGGATAACATATATTTTTTTATTTTGCAAATATTTGGAAGTTTTAGCGGATACGGGAAAGTTGCTTTTCGATTCTCTCAAGAGTTTTCTCTTTCCCGAGGATAAAGGCGAGCTCAAATACTCCAGGAGAAAACTCCTCCCCAGAAAGTGCAACTCTCGCCGGCCAGAGAATCTGTCCATTCTTTTTCCCACCGAGTGCTATCCATTCGAGAATCGTATTTTTGATAGCATCTTGACTCGAGAAATCTACCTTTTCTCGAAGGATTTCGAGGATAAACTCAAGCGAAATACGAGCATCATCGAGAGTTTCGATCTTCATCTTCGGATTGATGAGGAGTGAGGTGGCATCTTTCGGATCATCATAGATAAAGGTCGTGAGCGAAGAAAACTCATCAAATCGCTTCATGCGAGACTGAAGCTCGCCAATGACTCGAGTATTGAAGAGAAAATCCGCTTTCGAATAAACCATATTATAAAAATTTTCATCATAGGTTTTCAAGTATTCTGAGAGTCGGATATGGAGTTCTTCGGGAGAATATTTCTTGATATACTCACCATTCATCCAGTCGAACTTCACGGTATCGAGGAGAGCTCCAGACTTGTGGATATCTTGTATTTGGAAAAGTTCTGTCATCTGACTGAGAGTCATGATTTCCTGATCGCGCTTTGGATGCCAGCCGAGAAGTGCGATAAAATTGAGGATCGCTTCCACGAGATACCCCTTCGCAAGGTATTCTGATACGGCAGTGTCACCCGTTCTTTTTGAAAGCTTTTTCCCATCTGATCCCATAATATTGGGAAGGTGTGCATATTCTGGCAAGGTAATTCCGAGTCCACGTGCGGTAAGGATTTGGATTGGGGTAGAGCTAATCCATTCTTCTCCTCGCATCACATGAGTAATTCACATCATATCATCATCGATGACGACGGCTCCATGGTAGGTTGGAAATATACCATCCGACTTGAGAAGCACCGTGTCATCAATCTCAGAAGTTCTAAACTCTATACGTCATCGAATGATATCATTGAATACAATTGTTTCACCCTTTGGAACTTTAAGTCGAATAGTATGACTCTCCCCCTTCGCCATACGCTCACGAGCCTCTTCGAGTGGAATATATCGGCAATGTCCATCATATCCTGGTGCAAGTTTAAGTGCTTCTTGCTCTTCTCGAAGTGCCTGAAGCCGTTCGGTACTACAAAAACAATAGTAAGCACTTCCCTCCTCGCACATTTTATGGAGTTTTGGAGCATATATATGAGTCCGTTCACTCTGTATGTATGGACCAAACCCACCATCATGATGGGGTCCTTCATCGGGTATAATTCCTACAGTTTTATGGGTATCAAGAATAACATCAATGGCTCATTCTATGATGCGAGAACGATCAGTATCCTCAATTCTGAGTATATATTTCCCATGGTTATGTTTTGCCCAGAGATAGGCATACAGGGCGGTACGCAATCAACCGATATGAAGATATCATGTGGGTGATGGAGCAAAGCGAGTTCGAACAGTCATATAGTAGGATGCTTAGGTATTAGGTATGAATATTGAGGTCAATATTCTATAGCAAATATGAAAAAAGGCAAAACGAGTAGGAGCGATATCCCTATCGAATTTATTTTTACAGTAATTTTAGTCATATTCAGAAAATTTCTCCATCCCATTTCTGGAAGAAAAAAGGACCTAACTTTTTAAGATCTGGATTCTTCGTTCCTCAGAATGACGAAGAGTCCAATTATTGAGATAAATAAGGGGTGATAGTGTATCTCCCTATCTCCTCTCTCTATCTTTCATCTCCCACTAATCAGGCTCCCAGCCTCCTAGCTTCACCCCGAATCAGCTCACCAGAATTCCAGCTTATCTGCATCTTAACTTTCATCTTTTATTTTTTATTTTTTAGTTCTTATCCATCTTTTCCCAGCCTACTGGCTTCCCGGCTTCCCAGCTTCTCGCCTCGCTCCAAACCAGCTAACCAGCAAATCCACAATCCCCCTTTTCTTTTTAGGATTTTTCTTTATAATCCCAGTCATTCTTATAATGAGCATATAACCTTACTTTTCCCCTTTGCGTCTCGTCTACCAGATTCCTCTCATCACCACTACCCTCCTCATCCTGACCATCGCCGTAAATATCGGAGGACTCAGTATTTTTAGCGATCGAGGTTTTAGTGTGTATCTGAGAGAGCTAGAAATAGAGCGTGGAAGTGCACCAGATCCTACTCTACTCAAGGCCTTTGCCAGCATCGACAAACTCGATCCTGATAAACAAAAAGAATATTCCGATATTATCTGAGAACTTTCTACGATTTCTACCGCTCTTGAAAATGTCAGTCGCAATCCCGATCTCTATGCTGGAACTGGTTCTCCTTCGTTCGGGAAGTGAGGAACGGGATCTGCTACGAGCATAGTAGGGCTTCCTCAAGTAGAGTCTCCATCTTCCTACTTTATCAGCTTTCTCACAAATCCAACGAGTATAACATCTGATAGTCCCGAATGAAGATTTATAATCAATATCTTACGAAATATCCTCTTTCTCAATATTACCTGGCTGATCGTCATCGTCTTGGGTTATATCATCTGGATGCGGCGAATATTTACGCCTATCGATCTCGTCACAGAAAACATCGAGAAGATCATCGAAAAGGGGGAATACTCGAGTACTCGCTATATCCGAAAGGATGAATTCCTTCCGCTTATCGATACGATCAACTCCCTCCAGAAAACTCTTGCCATCCAGGAAAAAATTCGTTCAAACTTTCTCTCAGATATCTCTCACGAAATCCGTACTCCGATCACCGCCCTCCAGTGCTATCTCGAAGCGATAGAAGATGGAGTGATGCGGATGGATGAAAAACTCACTCCCCTCCTCGGAAAAGAACTCACGAGACTCACAGATATTACGGGTCAGATTATGGCATATGAATCGCTCACTCATAATACCTTCCAAGATATCCGAGTCGAAAGATTCCTCGTTCCACCGCTTATCGAGAATATCATCACTGAGTATAGTCCACAGCTCCTGAAGACGAATCAGACTATAGTGAGTTCAGTCCTTCCTCACTTCAATATGAGTATGGATGAGCATATGTTTATCCAGATATTGCATAATATCTTCTCGAACTTTATCAAGTACGCATGACTGGGTACGAAACTTCGCATCTCCATCGAACGCTCTACTGAACACTATGTCCTTACCTTCGCGGACAATGGAGCCTGAGTCCCCGCAGAAGAAATCGCATTCGTCAAAGAAAAGTTCTACCGCGTCGATAAGGGTCGGAATCAGCAAGAAAACCTCGGAAGTATGGGTATCGGACTCTCGATCATCGAAACCATCGCCCGCCTCCACCACGGAAGCTGTACGATCGAATCAGGGGAAAAAAGTGGATTTACCGTACGGATAAAGATAAAGAGGTAGTGAATTGTAACCTGTAAATTATCCTGCTTTATCGTAGGTCATCGTTGCAGCAATTCCATCATGATCACTTTTAGATCTTACTGTTGTTACTCGCTGGGCATCAAATCACTTTGCTACTAAAACATCTGGCTGAAAATGCGATAACTCCGTTGCTATTCTATTTCCAAGTCATCTCCTAGCACGAAATCAAAATGTACGTGTTTTTGGATCGAGAATACTTTTCCAGTCTGGAGTAGCAAATGGAGGATGTGTTTTTATGATATCTCATTCATCTACATTCATATCTCAGAGAAGCATAAATGGTTTATCTGAGATACTGCCTTCTAGTTTTCTGACGACTTCATAATTAAACTTATGGACATGACCAGTTGCAAAGGTAAATCAATCAAAATCTAAAACTGTTATAGCTCAATCAAGTATTCCGTTTGCAAGTCTATTATAGATAGCTTTTGCTTTTCCAATTTCTGGACTCGTCTTGACTTGAATACCTCTTTCTCAATTCACAATATCTTTTACTCTATTTCATACATGGGCTAATACTTTCTGGGTATTATTATTTCTTGGAGTATACGGAAGAACGGGGAATAGGTAATTCATAGCAAATGCTACCCCTTCAATTTTTCTTTTATTTCTAAACTCATGATGAGTAACTTCCGGTTTTCATAACTTATCTTCTTTTATTCAGACCATATTATAAAGATGTTCCCCCTCTACCATCTGACTCCACATCTCAAATGCATCGGTAAAATATACGGTATAGCCAAGTCATTCGAGTTTTGCCTTTATGTAATCTCTTTGTCTTACTCCAAAAACTTCACTGAAACTAACTACGTCTGAATCCTGTTTTAATATTGGATCTATCATTGGATCAATATGTGTACGAAAGTTATCATATATTTCTTCTGGTGATTGTGATACGAAAAACTGCCATGATCATTCAGTGCTATATCGAGCACCGTCATTGAGTCATGCTGCAATATTTTGGAATTGCACTGTTATTTCATTTTGAGGTTTTAATGACATATCTTGATGTTACTATAAATTTATATTTTTTGCAAAATATTGACATACAATCGTTAATAAAGTATTATATATAGGTCCAGCTTATAAGTGGCTGGGGAATTCGGGCGTTCGCCCACCCGCTCACTGCGGTCACGATTCTCCCATTCACGGTGAGGTGGACAGGGAAAGGGGTATCCCGTGAAGGAATTTACTATTTTTGCAACAGTAGTTGCATTGATTTTTGGCCTGATCTCCAACTACCTCGGAGGTTCCCCAATTCTTTGGGGAGTACTTGGGTTTGTGCTATCCTTAGGAACTAGGTTTTTGATAGATGCAATAGTCGTCGGACTTTTCCTCTGGAAGCTGTTTTTCGTTCCACTCCTTTGGTTGTTCAATGGACACTAAGATCCCTTCCGAAAAAGGAAGTAGAAAACTCTACCTTTCCCACAAAAAGAACCCCGCTGTTATGGCGGGGTTCAAACATTTACTAAAGTCATAGCTATTTAAGCCACCCTCCAGAATTTCATGATAAACTATATAACTTCGTTGAGAATATCCATAAAAACTTTAATTGCATTGGCGAGGTTCAAGCAGTAAAGCTTCAAATTCAGTATTCTCGTTCATAAAGCTTAACTGATTCCTCTTTGGCCCAATTCTTGATAGTTTCCCTGACCGCATTTTTTTGATTCGTAAGAACTGAATCTACTCAACTAAACTCTTCAAAAAAAGACATGATAATTGTATCAGCTTTTACTTGATCATCTTCTCAGAGATTTTCTCAGAGTATTTCTTCAAGTTCTGGATAGAGTTCGATCAAATATTTCCTTGCTTCTCTTGCATTAGATATAGAAGTCCCTCTCAGAGATGATAGAATAGTATCAACTTTTACTCAATTTTCTAATTTTACAGGACGAATAACGTTTGAGGAAGTAACTCAAGCATGTCAGTCCATATTTCCATCAAGAACTCATGAAGTCGTCAGTATAAACATAAAAATAATAATAATTGAAATATAATATATACTAATTATAATTAGTCAATTTATTTTAACATTCGATTATTTCTTCTTCTTTTTGACTCATTTTATACCTCCATTCGATCTTGGAAAGTTTGGAATCGAGATGCTTCTGGATTTTTTCTATTACTGGGTGCAAAATCACCCCATTTCCATTTAATAAGGGGGAGTTTCGCATTTCACGACCAAGTGAGAGATAATCGAGCTTATCCCATGGGACTACTTTCACAAGTCCATCCTGGCGAGCACTCTGGTAACAAGCTTCCGAACAGAAACCCATATGCTTCTTATAGGCCGATGGAGTTGCGATCATTCGAGCGTTGCATGGTGCATATCGACAATTTTCGCAATTATCAGTTTTTTCCCCAGTATAGAGGCATTCTCAGATTGTCGTATGAGTTTGTGCATCACCAACGGCTGTTGAGACGCGACCATCAAAGGTATAGAGATTCCCGAGCCAGTTTCCATCATTGAATTCATTGACATACTTGACCACTCATCACTGTATCGAGTAGAACTCGGTATCCGAGAGCTCGTTCGCGAGAACAGCAGCCTTCTCACACCGAATCCCTCCCGTACAGTACCAGATGACCTTCTTCCCCTTCGCGAGCTCATGATACCGCTCGAGGAGATTCGGGACTTCACGGAAATTGACCGTTCCTGCGGGGATAGCGTTCTTAAAGTGACCAAGTCGGTACTCATAGTCATTTCTCATGTCAAGAATCACATAGTCAGCTTTTTTCTCGGATTCGAGGATATCTTTGAATTGCTCTGGTGTAAGTTCTTTCTTGTATTTTTGTACTTGCTCGGCTGTGACTTTTACCCCAAATGTGACGATTTCATTGCGAATCTTCACACTCATCCGAGGAAACTCATGATTATCTACTGAGGTGGCCTTACTATCAATATCGGGGATATCTCGAAAATACTGTGATGTTTCAAGAAACTGCCGATAGGCCCAGCACTGTCACTCATTTCCGGTGACGGTGGAGCTGATACCCTCAGTGCCTATATAGACACGTCCTCGAAGGCCGATATCTCGAGTGAAATCCAGGTGTTCTTGCGCGACTCTATCAAGTTCAGACTCTGGAATATCGACGAATTTATAAAATGTCAAAAGGGTATACTTCGGCTTGTGCCGAGCATTGAGCTGGGAAACCATAATAGTTGCGACTATAGAATAAACACGCGAGTTGTAGCTCGGATAGATGGATTATAAATAAAAATCTAAAAACACAAGAAAATATATACTTCTAATCCTTCATATATCCAAGTTTTTGCGCCTCTTTTACAAAACTATCTACATCTATGAGTACGGGGTTTACGTAGAGGAGTGCGATATCATGTGATTCGAAATAGTTCAGCATTTTTTCAAATAAAGATATTCCATCTCTACATTTCAAGGCTAGAGCTTCCCCAGATCATCATACTCATTCTTGCATACAAGCGAGAAATTTTTCTTGAATCACTCTGTCGATTCCACTCCAGAAACTTTTGAATTCAGCTTGCATTCTTCCTGGAAATGGGCTCTTATTTCGAAAACTCCGACCTATGATAGTTGCAACCATTCTCAATATAAAGTATTTTTGTAGTCTTTTATTCCTTCTTATTTTTTCATAAACCTCAGGAGTTTCTCAATATCCGGCATACTGTATCCTCTCGTCGAGAAGAACAATGCTTTCAATATTATTATCAGTTTTGAGAAGATATTGATGTTTCTTTCATTCTATACTACCATCTTTCATCCTAGATTTTCACTCTCACAAAATCCAACGATAGATATTATCTCTGACAAATCCTAATTCATATCACGTGAGGATTTTTGTTTTTACCAATTGATCAGGCCTACTTTGTTGATCAATAAATCAATACTCCAAGATGGATGGTAATTCTTCATCCAGGATATATCTTTTATTTCATGTTTTTCTTCATGTTTCGACTATGACTCATCCAGCTCTTGCTCATATGTAACCGAATATAAAATACATATCCTGTAGGATAGATCCGATAAATTGCACCTGTGGATGACTTTTTTGAAGAGCTATCGCATAGTATGGTTCTTGGGGTGTTGATGTTATGGTTCATAATGTCTCGGCTTCCTCTTCAAATCGGAGCTGAATCCTGAGTTCTGATCATCACTCTCATGATCTTTCTGCAACTATTTCTAAACCCTTTTGAGAAATTGAGTCGAGCATTTTTTCTACATGATGATTCCCTTTTCACATCATCACCCAGATTCCTGTAAATAGTTTATCATTGTATCGAAAAGAAGGAAGGACTGGAGTATGTTCTCGAAGTGCTCATACAATTCCCGTAGTATATTTTCCCAATTCTCATAATTTACGATTTTTTTCTTCATTTTTTTCTTGTGTTACCCGAAGTACTACTTTCTCAAAATAGGCGTCAATTTCGCTCTTAATTACAGTACTCTCATCTTCAAACTGAAGATCTCAATAGCGTACTTGAGCTTCTTGAGTTATAAGATTGTATTCTAAATAGATATAATCGTCTCAATACGCGATCATCAAAGTATACATATTTTTTCATGCATCATAATATGGCGTACTGTTACCCTGAGTGACTTCATCATGAATACTCTGGATGATATCTAGTTTTAAAAATACATCTCTTACTGATATTGATGTACCTTTTATTATCTGAATAGTAGAACCCCCATCATCAGAAGTATCTCTTTCAATTTTTGTGTTCCCTGCAGGATTATTCGATTTCTGAGATGGAACACTGGTTCTTATTTCATAGAAAAAATCAGTAATAATACCTGCTTCGATTCATTCGTATTCAGTATTTTCTGGTCGAGAAAAAGTGCACTGATAGCGAAACCCTGGGACGCAGAAGATAGTAATACTGGAGGCATCGGCGACACTTTTCCAAATTCATTCCTTAGATCCTGTTTCATCTGGTACATAGAGCCAGAGAAGGGTATATTTTTTATGAGGAATCGTCTGTACTATATCTTCCCTTTTCACCGTCACTTCACCGGTACGTGAATTCGATAATGATCGAATAAAGGGCGATCTCATACTCGGTTTTTTGAACCTATAGTCACTCGGAATTCCTGATTGGATAAGGGGTCTTTCTGGTTCAATTTTTGATTGCCATTCTGATGTTTTTCATCCACCTGATCACTGAATATCAGCTACCCGAGTTTCAACTTGGTGAACGATTCAGTCTAGTTTTGATGTTTCCACTCCGTCTAAAAGTACTCAAAAATATGCTTCTCAGAGAAGTTTTCTCAATTCATCAACGATTGGGTCATCAGAACTTAAGAGTTGTGCATGTTTCTTAAAAAAGAGTGGCCATATTGCTAACATATTTGCCCCCTGGGCTCGTATTTCTGAGAAAGATGGATTCTTGACTACGAAGTACTCTTCAAGGAGGGTAACTCCATCATGTGGTTGTATAAACTTAATTCAAAGAAGACCTACTGAGTTCGGGAGTCCTTGAATATGTACTTGCTTTTGCCTCTCCAGAAGATCACTTTCTTCCATATGTAACTTACTTCAAAGTTTAGGCTTTGAGGAGGCAAAATTCATATAGGCGAGTTCCTGAGCCAGGAGCTCATGCAGTTTTAGTTTACCATTGATATATGGTGATTTTCAAAGTGTACCTTTCTGGGTCTGCCAATAATGTCATAAAAAACAGAGTCTTTGAAATCTCCGAGCTTCCTCCCGATCCTTCATAAAGTGTCAGAAACTCATACGAATATCTTCTCAAAACTCACTCATTCACCGAATAAATTCTGATATCTCAGTTTCTCGTTTTAGTGTTAGTACTTCAAATTTTGTTCCTAACCTTTTCGTCCCATAAAAAATATAGGCCTCAAGTCAGTATGCGAAAGAATATCGGGAACCTCATTCCTGAAGTACTTTTCACAGAGAGATACCTTTTTCATATCTGTTCAGAAGTTCCTGATAACGACCATCTGGGATCGCAAATAAATCAGCTCTTTTCCGTAAACTTTCAGCATATTGAATATCTAGTCGAGAATTTCTAGTAAAGCCTTCCCTGATACGATCAAGTAATCACATATTCATAATCTATCATACTTTCCCTCATCAGTCAAATTCTCTACTAAAACACCAGTACAAATTCAGCCTTCACATATCCTTTCTGATAAATAATAACTTCTGATTCTATCAAAAATGTGAGTTCTAGTTCGGGTGAGGTGATTATAATTAGAAGATTTATTTTTCAATTCTGTTTTCCAGATCCAAAACATATCTATACGAATGACCATCTGGTGACTGAATTAATTGGGAAGTACCGGGTCCAAAAAGAGCACGATGTACATTTTGAGAGATATGATTTTGGAGAGTAGTCATGCTCCAGATATATTCGTAGCCATTAATCGAGCACCATTCGACAAATTGCTCCCATATTTGCCTGAGTATTCATTGTCTTCTCACGTCTCATCAGACAAAAAACCATTGAATGACTTGCACATTCTCTTTTCCAACTTCTCAGCATTGTTTGGATTCAAAATAGGCCAGTATTTGTCCATTCTCTCATCGAAGAATTCGAAAAAATCTAGTTTTATCATTGAATTTTTCCACAAGAGATTCAGCGGAGTGCCATTTTTTAAAGGCAAGAATTCTTGCATATGGATACTGTGATGCTATTTCTTCTAAAAAAATAGTGAATGATAGAGATACTGCGCTCGCAAGTTGAACCTCCGGACTTTGTAGTTGATGGGAAAATCACATTTGTATCTTATAATCAATTTATTTTAAAACACAAGTACAAATTCCCCCTTCACCTTCCCTTCTCATTTATAGTATTCTCTCACTTCTGCAATACTCCCCCGCTTGAACTCTTCAAACTTCTTCGTGATCTCACGTCCGACGACGATATGATGATCTTCTCAGAGGTATTGCCCGAGTTCTTCTAGTGTTTTCTCGATACGATGGACAGATTCATAGATGACAACTGTATACTCTTTGTTCACGAGGGATTTGAGCATGGTTTGACGTCACTTCTTCACGGGAAGGAATCCGAGATAGAGATACTGATGGCAATCGATCCCACTCGCAACGAGTGCGCAGAGGACAGCAGAAGCGCCTGGAATAGGGACGACCGTAATCCCCTCTTCTACAGCACGCCTGATGAGGACAAATCCTGGGTCACTAATTCCAGGAGTACCAGCATCCGAAACAAGGGCGATATGTTTTCCCTCTTTAAGTAACTCTATGATCTTATCGAGTTTCGAAAACCCAGAATGTGAATGAAACGAGAGGAGGCGACCATTGTTCGGTATATCATAATATCCAAGCAGTTGCCCCGTGACTCGCGTATCCTCACAAGCGATATAGTAAGCCTCTTTCAGAATTCTCAGTGCCCTTAGGGTGATATCTTCGAGGTTCCCGATGGGAGTAGAGACGATAGAAAGCATGTATCAGGGGTTTATATAGAATATCGTATGAGAAATAGTCAAAAATGCAATGAAACTATTTTCTTGAATCAAAAACATTTCAGAATCTCTGAGAAATCTCTTGAATTACGAGTTCTGCTTTCTGTCTTTTCTCAGTAAGAGTAGAATACCGTACAAAACATCGAACTCTTTCTTTCCCTCATTTGAGTACTTTGTATCAGATTCAGAGAATTCGATTACTTTTTGTTGAAATGACTAATACTGTATCTTTGATTTCTTCTCATGGTTCTCAATAAAGTCAAAGCTCAGCAAGATACTTTATTCTATCAAGTTCCATCACATACTCATTATCTTTTCAGCTGTATTTTTGAGCTTTTTTGTAGGACGAAAGATTTGGTACAAATTTTTTATCAGGATGTTTTTGGGAAAACCTTCTTTGATTAAACTCAGCTAAATCTCGTAAAAGTTCAGGTGATACTCGAACAATTTTCGATTCTATAGATAGTGCGAATGTATAGAGTTCACTCTTTTCTACTCAAGTGAATACATCGAATCAATGAGTATCTACTGAAGTTATATCTCAAGATACAGGTCTAAGAGGATTTTTTCACATAAAAAGATTAAAATTTCTTAATCTTTTTACTTATAAAGTATAATTTGTCAACTAAATTCCTAGTCTATCTCGAATTACATTTACTTCGAACACTACTTGTTGGTCTTTTTTCATCACGGATTCGAGCTTCTTGCACGAGTACATGACGGCCGTATGATTGCGACCTGAGAAGATATTCCCGATGCGTTCGTAGGTATAGTGCAGTCGGTTTTTGAGGAGGTACATAGCGACCTGACGGGGAATCATATTTTCTTTTTTTCGATCTTCCGAGAGGAGCATACGGATTTCGATCCCGAAGTGACTCGAAACGGCCTGGATGAGATCTTCATAACTACAGTTTCCGATACGGATACTTCGACCCGCACCATCAGCGAGGGTTCGAGTAATCGTCTTCACCGCGAGCTTCGAGAGACGCATAGCGACATTTTCTATTGTGGGAGGAGTATTTTTGAGATCGTATTCAGCGATCACCTGATTGAGAATCCCTTCGAGTTCCCGGACATTTCCAGTGACATGTTCGGCGATAAACTCAGATGAATCCTGAGGAAGGATAAACTCTCGAGCTCGAGCTTTTTCCTGGATGATCGCAAGACGAGTTTCGTAGTCAGGGGCACCGACATCGACCGTGATTCCCCACTCAAATCGGCTCTGCAAACGGGGTTCGAGTTCACTGAGTTCCTTCGGCGGACGATCTCCCGAAAGGATGACTTGTTTCCCAGCTTCATAGAGGATATTGAAGATATTGTAGAGCTCTTCTTGCGTTTGCTTCTTCCCTGAGAGAAACTGGACATCATCGATGATAAGCACATCGATTCCTCGATAGCGGTCTCGCATGGCATCGACCGAACGTTTTTTGACACTCGAGACGTAGTCCGTGAGAAACCTATCAGCCGTGGTATAGATAACTTTGAGATGTTTATGCTTCGTACGGATGGTATTCCCGACTCCCTGAAGGAGGTGCGTCTTCCCGAGTCCGACATCTCCATAGATATAGAGGGGATTGTAGGAAGAGCCAGGTTTTCTCGCTACTGCTTCACAGGCCGCATGCGCAAGCTGCGTCGAAGGTCCGATGATGAAGTTATCGAGTTTATATCGGTCATTGATCACTCGACTATTGAGTCCATCGACGATTTCGACTCATTCGATTTGTTGTTTTTTTTGCTCTTTGATCGTATCCTTCAGGAGGAGTCGGGCATCGATTACCTCTTCTTCACCTCGCGTATCGATACTATCATCGACGATGAAATCAAGAGTTTCTATCGATGGAGCGACCGTCTGAATGGCGGACTTGATATCGTCATAGAATTTACGAATGAGGTTGTCTCGATGGAAGGAAGATACGACCCCTATAGTGATAGATTTCTCATCGACTGAGAGGAGTGAAAATTTCTTAAAATAAGTCAAGAAGTCTTGCTTCCGAATCTTCGAAGATACTTCGCGAATACTCGCTTCGAGAAGAGAAAAAGTGAACGCAGTTGGCATAAAATATAGGTAGATATTGGGCAGTTGACGTTTCTATTTTCGAGAGTAAAATCTGTACTTTTCTATGTGAAATCTAGGTGAAGTTTTTACTCTTTTTTGTATCGAAGTCAAAAGAAAAAATAGCTTGACACGAGGAGTTTGTATACGATTTTTGAACGAAAAAACTCAGTCGATTCTCATCTAAAGCAAAAGAAAAAATGGATTTAGGAAAATGAGGAATGAAAGAAAAAGAGTTTATAGAGTATTAATGCTAAAGAAGTATTGAAAAAGAATCCTTATTTTGTATGATTAGATTCAGTAATAGTAATTCAGAATCCCATGTACCCTATCCCTCCCGGTGAACATCTCGTAGAATCTCGAAAGTGTCGACAGTGCTCGGTACAGTTTCCAATCACGGATAAAGATATGGAGTTCTATGAGAAGGTAAGTCCAGTATTTCCACTAGCCTCCTTCCCGAAGGAGATGGAGGATTTACCTATTTCAGAAACTACCAAAACACTCATTGCTGAATGAAAAATAAAGATACAAGAAACAGGAGGAAATCCCTCCCCCGCTATCGCTGGTACTCCCTTTCAAAAGGGAGTTTTTCTCATCCCTCCTCCGACGCTCTGTCCAGACTGTCGTGCACAAAGAAGACTCAGTTTTCGGAATGAAAGAAAACTCTACAAACGAAAGTGCGATGCGACTGGAAAGGATATTATCTCCGTCTATTCCCCTGTTTCTCCTTTTACTGTGTATGAGCAAGAATACTGGTGGAGTGACGCATGGGATCCTATGAAGTATGGAAGAGAGTTTGATTTTTCCCGATCGGCATTTGAACAATTTTCTGATCTTCTCCAAGTCGTGCCGAGACCATCGCTTTTTAATACAAATAGTGAGAATAGTGAATATACTCAGACTTGTACGGATAATAAGAATACCTACATGCTCTTCGAGAGTAGCTTCGATGAAGATTGTCTCTATGGATATTGGCTTCACTATGCTGACTTTTGTGTTGATTGTTCGTTTTGTGATCGCTCGCATCAGTGCTATGACTGTCTCGATTGTATGGACTGTCATGCACTTTCATTCTCAGTGAATTGTGAGGATTGTCGAGATAGTAGCTATCTCAGGAACTGTATCGGTTGTAGTAATTGTTTCGGTTGTCAGAACCTGAGGAATCAGAAATTTCACTTCTTTAATACCGCCTACAGTGAGGAAGAATATAGAAAAAAGATAGAAGATTTTATGAGAAAATTCCCTTCGAAAAGCGAGAGAGATAAGTCTGTATCAATATTTTTCCAGAAAGGGATACACCGGTCTTCGCAAATCCACCAGAGTGAGAACTGTAGTGGAGACTATATCCGGAATGGAAAAAACTGCCATTCATCCTTCTATGTCTTCGAAAATGCAGAGAATACAAAGTATGCATGTAATGCTGGGCTGAATGGTCTTTCACTGATGGATGGTGATGCAGTAGGATTCAATAGTTGATATATCTATGAGTCGATCAATACCGCGCTCGAAAGCTCAAATGTTCTCTTCTCAGTGCGATGTTGGGGTGTAAAAAATGGTATATATCAGAATGAGTGTGATAATACGGCTCACTGTTTTCTCTGTGTAGGAATCGATAGGAAATCCTACTGTATCCTGAACAAACAGTATACAAAGGAAGAATATGAAGAGTTAGTTCCTCGTATTATAGAGAAGATGATGGCAGATGGAGAATGGGGAGAATTCTTTCCCGCTTCTCTGTCACCCTTTGGATACAATGAGACGGTTGCACAAGAATACTTTCCGATGACGAGAGAAGAAGTACTTGAAAAGGCTCCTTTTTGAGAGGAGCTGTCTGAAACGAAGGGAAAGACTGAGGATTTGGAGAAACAGGAAATATCCCCACCCTTCGGGCACCCCTCTTTCAAAAGAGGGCTATATTTCAATTGGTCTGATTATGAAGCACCATTTCCTCAAGTAGAGAAAGTTATTCCAGCGAGTAAACTTCCAGATTCTATTGATTCTATTCCTGATGATATGCTCAACTGGGCTATAGAATGTGAAGTGTCAGGAAAGCCATTTCGAATCATCAGGCAGGAGTTAGAATTCTATCGTAAACATCATCTTCCTATTCCTCGTCGTCATCCTGATATACGACACATGGATCGTATGAAGCAGAGGAATCCAAGGAAACTCTTTGAGAGACTCTGTGACTGTCCAAACTGTGAGGAGAATCACCTCACCCCTAACCCCTCTCCTAAAAGAGAGGGGAACCAGGAATCATTTGTATTCGCTCTAAATCCGAGGACAGGGACGAGAGGGAAGATGATGATTACGAGTTATGCACCCGAACGACCAGAGAGAGTCTACTGTGAGGAGTGTTATCTGAGGGAAGTGCTTTCATAAACGACTCGTTTCTCATCCTGATAAAAGAAAACGAGCCAATCTTGCAAAAGATACAGATTTTCTCATAATAGAATCATATTTTTATCTCGATGTCCCTATCCTGAACCGAAAGCATCATCGAAACCCGTACTTGTATTCTTTGCTCTTCTTTATTCGATATCACGAAAATCGATCAGGATTTTTTGATTCGTCTCGCCCCAACGATCGCATGAGATAGATTCGAACTTCCCTTTCCAGCTCTTTGTCCGATGTGCCGAAAAACTCGCCGATACGCATGGAGAAATGAGAGAAATATATACAAAAGAAAATGTGATGCGACATGACAAGAAATCATTTCCCTCTTTTCTCCGGATGCACCGTGTCCGGTCTATGAAAGTGACTACTGGTATTCTGATGGCTGGGATGGGAAGCAGTATGGAAGAGACTTTGATTTTTCGAGACCATTTTTCGAACAGTGGTGAGAACTCAAAAAGTTAGTTCCTATGCCTGGAAAGTCTATTTCTCTCGGCATGGAAAACTCTGAATACTCAGATAATTGTAGCGATCTAAAAAATTGTTACCTCTGTTTCAATGCTTGATATAATGAAGATTGCTGCTACTCGATCGATATGTGGGACTCGAAGAATTGTGTAGATTGTTTGGGTATTTCTGATTGTCAAAATAGCTATGAACTCCTCGATGCTCGAAACTGTTATAGTGTACACTTTTCATTCGACGTCAAGGATTGTCGTGAGGGAAGGTTTCTCTATGATTGTGAGTGATGCAAGGATTGTTATGTTTGCGTCGGTTTGAGAAATCAGCAATATCACATCTACAATGTTTGATTCTCTGAAAGCGAATACCATAGTGAACTCCAAAAATTCCTTATACTCCCACTTTCTGAGCAAAAGAAGAAGTTCGAACTCTTTCTCGGAGAAGCGAACTACTGATGATATATTCCAAAAAATACAGGATCTGAGAACGCCAATCACTCCTCACGAGTATTTGATTCAAAAAATATTTCATATTCGAGCATAATTCAAGAAAGTGAAGACATACGTCACTCGTCTCGCCTCAGGGATACTCGACTTGCGATGGATATAGATCTCTGGGGGGATAGACTCGATCACTCATACGAGTCAATCGTCGTAGGAGAGGCCTGTAGTTCCGTACACTTCACCATCTATTCTTGGGCAAATATATCGCACCTCTACTACTCTGCCTATTGTGTGGGGAATGTTCATCAGTGTTTCTGATGTATCGGCCTCAAGAATACTGAGTACTGCATCCTCAATAAACACTATACGAAAGAAGAATATGAATCTCTGGTTCCAGATATCATTGCTCATATGAAAAAAATAGGAGAATGGGGAGAATTTATTCCTACAAAATATAGTCACTTTGGATATAATCAGACGATGAATATGATACAGTATCCACTTTCGAAACAGGAAGCACTCAGCCAGTGATTCAATTGGTCAGATTATGAGGCTCCAGTTCCGAAGGTTTCAAAAACTATACCGAGCTCAAAACTCCCTGATAATATCTCACAAATCCCTGATGATATCATGAATTGGGCTATAGAGTGTGAAGTTTCTGGAAAACCATTTCGGATCACAAAACAAGAACTCGATTTCTACAGAAAACATAATCTTCCAATACCGAAAAAACACCCCGACATTCGATACCAAGAACGGACAAAAATTTACATTAATTATTAACTTGTTATATATATTCTGCATTATTAATTTTTAATTATTAATTTCCTTGTACCCCATACCACCGAATGAACATCTCATAGAAAATAGAATCTGTAAGAAGTGTTCTTCTGTTTTTCCGATCACGGATAAGGATATGGAGTTCTATGAGAAAGTATCTCCAACTTTTAGTGGGAAGAGATACCTTATCCCTCCCCCAACTCTCTGTCCTGACTGTCGACAACAGAGACGTCTCGCATTCCGTAATGAAAGAAAACTCTACAAGAGAAAGTGTGATGCAACGGGGAAAGAAATCATCTCTATTTATTCACCAGATAAACCATATACAGTCTATAACGGAGATTACTGGTGGAGCGATAATTGGGATCCGATGAGCTATGGAAGAGAGTTTGATTTCACGAGAGGATTTTTTGAGCAGTTTGAAGAGCTCCTCAAAAATGTACCTCACCGATCACTATATAGAGATCCCGCATCAGAAAATTGTGAGTTCACAAATCAGATCTATAAGTGTAAGAATTGCTATCTCATCTTCAGCTGCCAAAGTGCTCGTGATTGTGCATACGGAAAAAGATTGATTGAGTGCAATGATTGTTTTGACTGTATCCTCGCTACTTGATCTTCAGTTTGTTATGAATGTATCGATATATCAAACTGTAGTGCATCATTTTACTCTGAAAACCTTGATGCTTGCCAAAATATGTGGTATTGTGAAAGGTGCATCTGATGTGAAGAGTGCATACTATCATCCAATCTACAAAATAAAAAGTATTACATTGAGAATATTTCGTACTCAAAGGAAGAATACACTCTCAAAAAAGAGCAGATATTAAAAATGGAAACAAATCAACTTCAGAAAATATATAATGAAAATAAAATAAAAACACCAAAGAAGCATCTTGATCTCCTTTTGACTGAACATGTAATTGGTGACTATACAAAACGATCGGAAAATTGCTACTACGTCTGTGATACTTCCGATATGGAAGATGTGAAGTATGCTCAGTTTGTGAAAGATACATTCAATGCTCAAGACTTGGATTACTGTTGCTGTCAAACAGACTATTCTTATGAGATTTCTACTGGATGAGTCAATATGTTTGGATGTGCTTTTTCTGTAGATATCTGGCCAAATACAAGATATTCCTTTTACGCTTACTCATGTTCGAGCTCAGAGCATATTTTTGGATGTGTCGGAGTGAGTGATAAATCTTACTGCATCCTCAACAAGCAATATACCAAGGAAGAGTATGAAGTATTGGTTCCTCGGATTATCGAGAAGATGATGCATGATGAAGATTGGGGTGAATTCTTTCCTGCGATACTTTCGCCACTCGGATATACGGAAGCAGCAGTAAATGAATATTTTCGTCTCGAGAAAGAAGAAGCCATAAAACAAAACTTTAATTGGTCCGACTACGAAGCACCATTTCCTAAAGTAGAGAAGATTATTCCTGCCAGTAAACTACCAGATTCTATTGAATCAATTCCAGATGATATCTTCAACTGGGCTATTGAATGTGAAGTCTCAGGAAAACCATTCAAGATTATCAGACAAGAACTCGAGTTCTACCGTAAACGTCACCTTCCCATCCCTCGACGACATCCCGATCAGAGGTACCTCGATAGACTCAAGTGGCATATCAACTACTAATCATGCCCTTCACTCGCACCTGTCGCATCTCATGAAAAGAATTCACTATTTCAGACTCGGAAATAGCCCTTCTCGATAAACTTTCTCCGATCATCTGAGGAGAGAAATTTCCGATTCCTTTTCCAACACTTTGCCCGCAAGAACGCCTCAGGAGGCGTGCTCAGTTTCGAAACTATTTCTCCCTTCATAAAAGAATATGTGATCTGACCGGAAAAGATATCATCAGTACCTTTCCGAAAGATTCGCGATCGGTCATATGGAACCAGCAAGACTGGTGGAGCGATAAGATGGATGGACTTTCTTATGCTGAAGCAATAGATTGGAGTAAAAATTTCTCAGAGCAGTGTGCGGAGTTTATGAGGAAAGTACCACATGTCACACTCGATAACGCCTATAAAGAACTCGAAAATAGTGAATTCGTCAGTGGAAATGGGAATTCGAAGGATTGCTACCTCACGTCGAATGGCAATGAGAATGAGAAGTGTCTCTATGGGTTTTTTGTTCATCATGATACCTCTATCATGAACTGTATCTATACACGATTTTCTCATAACTGTAGTTTCTCAGCTTATATCTGGAAGTGTTATAATCTGCATTTCTCTTACAACTCTGAGGAGTGTCGCGACTCATGGTATGCTTTTTCTTGTGATGGTTGCCAGAACCTCCTCGGATGTGTAGGACTCAAAAACGAACAATATCGCATCCTGAACACTCCTTGTTCTGAGGAAGAATATACAAAAACGCTCAAGAGAATACAGACTGAAGAATCATTTCGACTAGAATTTGAGAAGAAATTCCATGATCTTCGTGAAAAAAACGGGATCGAGAAAAATATTATCACATGATCCACAAATACAACAGGAGACTACTGCTATGATAGTAAAAATGTACATGCATCGTATAATAGTGCTGACTCGGAAGATAGCTGGTATATCAATGACTGTTTCGAGGTCAAAGACTCCATGGATATTACGAGCTTCGGAGAGCACCTTTCTCTTTCTTATGATTGTATAGGGGTTGGTGGGAATTCATCGCATCTCTACTGGACTCAGGGTTCCTGGAGTCACTCGAGTTACCAATTCTACTGTCACAATTGCCATAACTGTTCCTATCTTTTCTGATGTTCTGGCCTGCATCATCTCTCATATTGTATTTTCAACAGACAGTACTCGAAGGAAGAGTGGGAATCCAGTGTAAAGAAACTCATCAGGAAAATGCAGAAGTCAGGAGAATGGGGAGAATTCTCTGATGCGAAATATGCCTGGTATCCCTATGATGCATCATTTGCGATGATGATCCTCCCACTCTCGAAGGAGGAAGTCATGGCTCGAGGTCTTGAATGGTCGGACTATGAACTTAAACCAGAGTGAGTAATGAAAACACTTCCAGCAGAGAGGCTTCCTTTTGATATAAGCCATATTCCCGATGATATATTACATTGGGCAATCATATGTGAGAAAAGCGGGAAACCTTTTAAAATCCAACCTCTGGAACTCAAGATGCATCGAAAATTCGGTATTCCCCTTCCACATCTTCATCCATTCGAACGTATACAGAAACTCTTCGAGTGGAGTAAAAGAGAATTTAGCTTTGATTTTTAGGAGGACGAAATCGCTCTATCTGTACCCGGGCGAGCTTGACTGAAAGAGATAGACTGTTATCTATTGCGATTTTTTTCAATAGTTTTTCCGAATATATGAGAATCTCACTTCTCAGTTCGGGATTCTTCATAACTCGAAGTCGAATCGTTTCGAGAAGAGATGTTGTCATCCCGGATACATCGATAGTGTCAGGAATACGACGTAGAAAGACCGTGACGTTTGGGCCTCACTCCATACAATCATACTGATGACAAGACTCTCGATACCCAGCGTGATCCGGGATATCGTGGTAGATACTGCAACGATTATTGGCAAGATGACTGCAGGCTACCCCTGCACGTTTCACGAAGGTTTCAGAGGCACTATCGTAGATGTCATACGCTCGACAACAGAGAGCGTCGCAACGTTCACACATGGGAAGGATATCCATAGAAGTAAATTAGAAAAACCAAAACGAATGATTGAGAATATTAGTGTAAGTATATCTGTAATTCTATATCTGTCATTTCGAAAGAAACTATGAGTTCATAAAGGTATGGTTCTCCATTCTGAAGCTACAATTTCCGAATAAAAAAAATCCTCCTTTCGGAGGATTTTAGTACTACTTGATTTCTTTGATTAGTACTACTTGATTTCTTTGAGTCGAGCTGCCTTTCCCGTAAGTTCACGGATGAATCCGATTTTCTTACGACGGACTTTGAATTTTCTGAGAACGATGATTTTTTGGATAAACGGAGAGTGAATCGGAAATATTTTCTCGATACCGATGCCATCAACAGTTGCTCGAACGGTCATAACCTTATCAAGAGCCGTCTTTCATTTAGTCATGATCACCAGACCTCGAAAGAGTTGTATACGCTCTTTTTCACCGTCTTTGATAATCTGATGTACTTCGACTTCCATACCCGTTTCGATGAGGGGAACATCAGTTTTGATGGCGTCAGCCTGAATTGCTTGGATAAGAGTAGCATCCATAGTAGGAAATTTATGATGGCAGGATTATATGATAGATGGACGAAAAAGCAAATCTATTTCATCGAAAAAGAAAAACTCTAGATTGCAAATAGAGACTTTCTCGCTATGATGATAGAAATATCTCTATGGAAATTTTTATTAGTACTCGTTATATCTTAGTGGAAGCCATATTTTTGATGGCTTTTCTTTGATCGCTTGCTGGCACGTATATTCACGATATCTACCTTTTGATTGGGCGTATTATCGGCATATTTACACCGCGTCGCCTCAAACAGAAAGAAAAGGATCGACAAATTCTCGAAAAATCTGCCTCGGAAAATACCACTTCTCCTTTTGTCACTGCCGAAGACAACATAGCCCACTCAGAGGAATCAGAAATAAAAAAGAGCGAGGACCCATCTGGAGTGAGTGACAAATCAAGACTCTCCGCAGAAAAAAAAGAAAAACTCGTAGAACTTCTCATTCTCATCCGTACTCGACTCGCGAGGAATGAAATCCAAGAATCTCGAGCCCTTATTATCGAGTGACTTTCCATAGATAAACGTCATCGAGAACTCAATATTCTCCTTGCTTCTCTCTATGAAAAAGACGGGGACTATGCGAAAAGTGAGATCGTCTATCGGGATCTTGCGAAGCACTATGGAGAAGATGAAGAGGTACTATCCAAACTCTCAAACAATCTCATCATTCTCGGAAAATACGAGATTGCCTACGAGATAGAGAAGAAAATTATCGGAATTACCCCTTCCGAAGCTCATATCTTTATCATTACAGGGCTCGCTTGGGAACTCAGCCATCAGGAAGAAGCGCTTGAATACGCTCGAACCTATCTCAAACAGTTCCCGAAAAACCCTGATATTCTCTGGATCAAGTGACAGGCAGAAATTGCTCTTGGAATGCGAAAGGAGGCAATCGAAGACCTCATCAAGCTCAAACACCTCTCCCCCTACAATGCTGAACTCGGAGAACTCATACAAAAACTCCTCATGGAAGAGGAAATGGCGAGTAACTTCAATCAGTAAACAGGAATTAATGTACTTCAAACCGCCGAGATTCTGAATTATAATACCATGAAGTGAGTACTCTCTTCAATAACGACATCATTGAGATAGCTTTTATCGAGATGATCTCAAAAATGAAAATTTCTCACTATTCATTATTATTCATTCTTCATTATTAATTATTAATTTTTTCACTTCCTTTGGACCTCAAAATTCTCCCTCATAGTGCCGACGCCGAACGATGAGTTCTCGGATCCATCCTTCTCGATAAGGATGGGATATTTCAGGTAAGTCACCTCCTCGTTCCTGATGACTTCTATGATCCCGCCCACTCGTTTGTCTACGAATCGATGCTTGAGCTCTTTACTCGAAATCGACCGATTGACCTCATCACGGTACGAGAATCTCTCGATGATAAGAAACGGCTCGAATGAATCGGGGGGAATATTTTTCTTGCTGATCTCACGAGTTCAGTTTTTACGAGTGCAAATATCTTCCAATACGCTCAAATCGTCAAAAATAAATCAGTATTGAGGAGACTGATCAAGGCAGGAAACGAGATCATGCTCTATGGATACGATGAAGCGACTGAAACGACGAGTCTCCTGGAAAAATCTGAGAAATCTCTTTTTACAGTGACACAGACCTTTATCCAGAACAAACTCGTTCCAATCAAGGATATATTGAACGCTCGATATGAAGAGTTTGCAGCTATCGCGGCAGATCCCTCACTTACTCAGAAAAATAGTGTTTCTAGCGGATATGTAAGCTTTGATGAGAAGCTCTGAGGATTCAAGCGAGGAGATCTTATCATCGTCGCCGCTCGTCCAAGTATGGGAAAGACCGCGATCGCTATGAACTTCGCACAAAATGTCGGTCAAAAAGGGAAAAATGTAGCTATATTCTCCCTCGAAATGTCCAAAGAACAGCTTACTGATCGTATGATTGCGGCTACCATGGCCGTCGACAGCTGGAAACTTCAAAAAGGAAAACTCTCTGAAGAAGAATTTGCCCGAATGGGTGATGCGCTTGAGAAACTCTCGCAAGCGAAAATCTATATCGATGACTCCCCTGCTGGGGCAGGTATCCTCGAACTCAAAAGCAAAGCACGGCGTCTCAAGATGGAGTCATGACTCGATCTCATCGTGATCGACTACCTCCAGCTCATGTCGAGTGGAAACAGTATGAACCGTGTCCAGGAAGTATCGGAAATTTCCCGTGGACTCAAATCCCTTGCTCGTGAACTCGATGTTCCGGTCGTTGCCCTCTCTCAGCTCTCGCGAGCACTCGAAGCTCGTCCAGACAAGCGGCCCATGATGTCTGACCTCCGTGAATCAGGATCGATCGAACAGGATGCGGATATCATCCTGATGCTCTATCGAGATGATTACTACAACGAATTCTCAGAAATCCCCGGAATGACCAGCGTCTTTATCCGAAAGAATCGAAACGGTCCGACGGGGCAAGTCGATCTCAAGTTCGAAAAGCAACATCAGAAATTTTATGAAATCGAGAAGACACAATCTCCCAGTTATAAGGGTGGAGGGGATGATTATTAGTTTTTTGTATTTGTTTATTTTTAATTATAATTCTTACTTTTAATCATAATTAATATTGCTATGAAAAAAATCTTCTTCTTGTTTATACTACTCATACCGATCTTTGCGAATGCTACATCAGATATCATATTTCAGAAAAACCTTTGATATGGATTCAAGATAGTACAAACAAAAAATGACATATCCATCTCCTATAAACAGAAAGAAATATTTACTGAATCGAATTCTATGGGAGGATACTATGGATGACCCTCCAGTATGTGAGATTTCGAAAATATACGAAATGCTTCTCCTGCGAATCAACAAGAGCAAAAGCTTATCGATTATGCAAAAACACTGAACTTTGATAATTTTAACGCGAATATTGAAAAAATCACTAAAGAATACTCTGATGTTTACGATATATTAGTAAGGCGATTAAGATTGACTGCATGTTATGCAGATAGGAAGGCACAATGTTCTAAAATCACCATAAAATCCCCGTACTGGTATGGTATTTTAATCCAAAATGGATATACATCAGGTTTTCGATATATAAATAAAATAACAGGCACTATTATCGAAGAGATAAGTGAGGTCGCTACAAAAAGTGGAAAATCATGACTGTATGTGCTCTCACATAATGAATTTGTAGATAATGATCCATACACACTATACCTTCTCACAAATGATGGAAGTCGTATATTGCAATTCCAAACTTCTGTTACGGATAGTAGTATTTCCTCATTTGAGTTACTTCCAAACAAAAAGATACACCTTTATTGAGAAAAGATTGATCAGGTAATTTCTGTGAAACTCTAGGAGTAGTTATTCACATATTTACTCATTGTAAAGCCCGTACTTAAGAGCATCATAGTACCTACTTTTATCTTCACTGTACTCGAGGGATTGAGCAGTTTTTCCTACCCTTCCCGTCGTCGTGAGCTCGAAGAGTGGGAGAGCAAACTTTCCTGTAGTTTCAATTTGTAGCGTAATAGGCGTAGAAGTGGCAGGATCTACATTATTGAATATAGAAATATATCGATCTGTCATATTCGAGGAAGTAAGAAAATCTGATACCGTCATTTCTTTATCAAACGAGTAATTATTTTCTTCGAGAATAGGAATAGTTCCATTGCAGTCGACTTTTTCCACATTCCCCCCCACGATACCATAACAGTCAACTCCACGATTTCTCATCGTTCCCTTGGTGCCGAGACTGGAGGCAATCGTCCCCGTTCCGGATATACCTATCGTCACTCCCCCGCTCATACCGAGAATAGTCCAGGAGGTATCCCCATTGAGACCTGATATCTTGAGTTCTGAAATTGCCTCAGTTCTCGTAGAGAAATTCGGACTTTTAGAAGTTCATCCAGGTACCAGAAGATTATCGTTACCCACGAATAAAGGAAGAATGAGATACTCCCCTCCTGAAAGAGTAAAGGAAGCGTTATTACTAGAAGCCTTCATATCATAGGTCATTTTGACATTCTGGGTCCTCGGAGTTGTTCCCGAAAGGAGATTGCTATCGATATCACTCGCTGTCAGTTGATCCTGGAATCCTTCTCGATGATTTTTCGCCTTCAGCATCGCATATTCAAAGGTGGATTCAGCTGTAGAATAGGCTAGAATTCCATCATATACCATTTTATTGATACGCATTTCTGAGAGAAAGACATTGGCAAGTCCTACAGCGATTACTAAGAGTACCCCAGTGGTTCCCAGTGCCATCAGAATAGAAAATCATTTATGAGATGTGTAGAGCCGAGAGTTCATAAGATGGAGAAGAGAGGACTGAAAATAGTGTAGTGTATCAAAAATACCGATAGTTCATTTTTAGTACTTACGGAATCCGCGTTCGGATATCGTCGTTTGGATGGTAAAATCTGAATTCGCCAAGTACTCCCCCTTTACTCCAGACTGGTTCGTAAGGGTGAGTGTAAAGATCATAGTAACTTTATTTTCTGTAAGATCGTTTCCAGAAACAAAAAAAGTAGCATTTCGTATCTTGACACGTTTTTTTGATTCATCAGGAATAAAACTATCAGCCAGATTCAGGGCGTTAGCATAATTTCTTCATTCTACTAAGTAGATACCACAGATCTCTTTTGGGTTATTTTTTTTCACTTCAGTACATGGTACAATTCAGGTACTGTTCTTTTGACCAAAAATATAGATTCTCGATCCATTTACCGAAAGGATTTCTCCTCAGCTTTGACTATACATATGCGTATTCCATCCAGGGTGCGTCGAAGTAGGATCGACCAAAGCAGTGAGGTCTATTCCCCGCTCTCGTACATCACTCGCGATTCGCTCTGTAATTTCTCGAGCTGATTCGGAAAGAAACCGTGTCATCTCAAGCTTATGAGAAATATCAGTCGTCTGAATATAAACAGAAATAGCCGCTATGCTCATCATCGAAAAGATCAATGTTACGAGAATCATTTCGACAATGGTGAATCAGGATGCAGTAGGCCGAAACTTCGGGAGAAACATGCGGGAAAATTATAGAGAAAAGAGGCAGGTATTGATTTTACTTTTTCCAATCTGTTATTATAGTATTGAGTTCATACGCTCGATAGGTGGGGGAAGATACGATCACTCGTGCTTCGATCTTATATGCTTGGGGTCGAATGACCGCAGGCAGAGTACTCGAGTCAAGTTTTACGATTGTTGTAGGAGTCGGAAGAGTGGGGATTTCTAGTGGTATCACTCTGATATAGGAAGCAAAAGGAGTCTGTCTGCTGCTGACGGTATGACTATACCTACCAACATCATCAACATAGAGTCTCGATCCCACAAATATATCACTCAAAGTGATAGGAATACCAGTACTAAAAATACGACTCATAGAGACTGGTGATTTGATAAAGTATCCCGTTGTAGAATCAAGACTCACTTTTTCAGAATTAGCAGAAAAGTCATTTTCGATGATATAGTATCATGAGCTGAATCTATCGGTCGTCGTTTTATCGAGAAATATACTATCCCAAGGGAGAAAGTTACGAACATTGGTATCTCGAAGATTCTTGACGAGTTCGACCTGTTCTCTCAGAAGATTTGCCGCTATAATCTCTTGTTTTACCTGTGCTGACGAGGTGATCGCCATCTGTATCAGCACAAAAATACCGGCCATACTGATACTAAATATGAGGATACCTATCATCATCTCGATGAGGGTAAATCAGGATGTAGAAGGTGAGTATTTCAAAGGAAAAAAGTGATGAACGATCGTATGGGGGGTGGTGGCTAATAATTTTGTGGTGCAAGGTAGATTTCTCGAGCGCGATAGTTCGCAGTAGTTCCTCCAGGATATCCAATGAGAAGTATTATTCAAGTTGAAGATCGAGTAGTTTCGGTAAAAAATATTCCACTTCCATATGGAGCTTGGAGAAAATATCAGATACTTTTCCCATCTCCGGCAAGAGTAACGCCTGTTATAGAAAGTATGGAGATATTTTTTGGGAAAAAAACACTATCTGAAAATCGAATGTCAGGGCTCGTCACAGTGATGGGTAGATTTGAGGGAATAGTAGTTCCGGAAAGGAGATAAAAATCTATCTTCGTCGCACCGGAAGATATACTGACGAGTTCATTTGCATTTTTTCATGTCGTCATATCAAAGAGAAGTCCGTTTCTCACATCAGTGTGACTGAGAGTCCATCTTTGGGCTATGGTATTGGTGGTCTGTTCCACACGACCTCTGTCCATATAGTAATTATATGGGATAAATACTACTGACATGAGAATCGCTATAATACACATAACAATGAGGAGTTCCACAATCGTAAATCAGGATGAGTGTATTCGATTTTTATACATGGAGAGGCAGTGCAAGAGTTTTTATACCATAAGATTACTGTGGATCCTTGCGTATAAGGAGAAAATATGAACTCTCTTTTATACCATAATAGGTATAGTTTTATCCAATAGACCTAGAAGTAAATCAGCATAGTTAATCTAGCGTCAGGCTGTTGAGACCACTTGCATAATAGCCGAAAATATCGCTATGGCAAACCAAAGTACGAATATAGCAGCAAATATAAGTGCGATCGGTTCGATAAATTTGACCATTATAGCCAATGAGGTGTCCACTTCGCGACGATATTGTGTAGAAAGTTTATTCGCCACCAAATTGACAGTAGACGTTTTTTCTGCACTTTCGACCATCTGAAGGATATTGGATGTAAATATATTTCCTACTGGATCAGCTTCCTTCATTGATTCTGCGAGCTTCCTTCAGTGACTTACTGCATGCGCTATATTGTGAAAAATCTCCTGTACGACGACATTATCCGTACTCGCTCATGTGAGTTTGAGGGTTTTCACAATAGTAATCCCAGATCCAAGAAGCAACGAGAAAGTCGACATTACTTTTACCACCAGATAGTTTCTGTATACAGTTCCGATTATTGGAATTCGCATTTTCCACAAATCAAACCGGTAATTTCACTGTTCTGTGCTGATATAACCACGAATAATCATCCCGAGTCCAAGAAGAATAAGGATTATCAAAAGAAAGTGTTCTTGCATAAACCCACTTACCGCCATGAGGGACCTCGTAGAAAAAGGAAGATCTCCTTGAGCTTGATCAATAATCTGACGAATCTGTGGAAGGACATAGATCATCACGATTGCGATCGCTATAATCAAAAAGAGAAATATGATGAAAGGGTATGTCATCGCACTCTTGATTTTTCCCCTGAGTTCATCCTGATCTCTAAGATCATGAGCGAGGGAAGAAAAGGATGATTGCATATTTCCCGTCTGTTCACCACTTTCGATGATAGCCATTTCTCAATCAGAAAAAAAATTCGGGATCTTCCTCATACTTATACTCAAAGCATCTCCTCCTTCGAGAAAAAAGAGAAGATTATCCAGTTCTTTTTTGACACCCAAATGTTCTACTCGATCTCGGTATCACTGGATCGAAGGGATCAAGCTTACTCATCCATCTAGGAGATTGGAAATATTCTCATAAAACTGGACTTTATCCTTTATTTTTACAGATGGAATAAGATATTTTTCGAAATTCATAGAGTTGATTTACAAGTGAAGAAAGATACTAACACATACCATTTAACAAGTACCTTCTCACTATTGATAATAGTACATACCGAGAGAGAGGCTCATATTTATACCTCCAATACTCTTGGTTTCATCAGGGTTGGTATCGATAGGGAGCGTGATGCTATCTATAGTAAATGCAGTTTCCGAATCCTGATTGGTAAGATAGGTGATATAGTCAACCAGTGTATCGACATCTCTCGCCTGTAGAGAAATATTTACAGAAGCCAAAGAGAGTCCATTGGGAAGTTTTTTGCCCTTATCCACTCCAAATGCACTCACCATCAAGTTATACGTTCCATCAGTATTTGCTCTGAGTTGAGGTGGTTTTACCATCATCATCTCCATAATATCAGCTTCGTTGAACGTCTTATTATAGCGACTAATCTTTTTTTTAAGAGCTGACTCTACTTTCGAGTCAGAAAACTGTGCCTGCAGATCTGAGAGAATCTTCAGCTCATTTTCTTTTTCTTTTGCCTTTGTCTCGAGAGCACTTACTTGGGCCGAAGAGGCAACATAGTCTGCAAAAACGGAACGTGAGATCAGTACTAAAAAAATGATTGTAATCCCAAGAGCGATCGGAGTATAGATTTTACTATAAACAGAAGGAAGAGTAGAAATAGGTGCCATAGGAAAGAGTATAGGAGATAATTATTTTGTAACCAGTAGGTCTATAGACGTCATACGTTTCTTTGGATTACCAGAGAGACTTCTGATTGGTTGGAGAGAAAGCACTTGGGTATTTTTATTATGTGACCGGATCATAGCGATCACCGTTTGAACTGGGTCAATAGTATAGAGTCAATCAGCAGTAGCGATAAGTGTGGTCTTGATATGATCATTGCTGATACTAAATCCTTGAAACTCAACTTGAGCATCTGTAGCAATCGTCTTGAAATTTCCTATTTGTTTCTTGAGATCAATAGAGGGGCGTATATTTCCCTCGTCGAGTATCTTAGCTATGAGGATATCTTTATTTTTTGCCGCTTCATCGATACTGGACTGAAGATTATGGATCTGATCAGTAAGACTTACGATTTCTCATTTTTGGAAGTATCCAAAAACAGCCATACCTAGAGTTATAGTCACAACAGAAACGAGAAGTCAGAGTGAAATATACCATGAATTTTTATTCACGGCTATTTTCTGAATGAGCGAATCGTTACTTACTGATGGCTTAGGAGGAGTGTCTGTTGGTTGAGAAAGTATATCTGGAGATTGCATAATAATGATTTATATATACGATAAGTGTACCATATCAAACTCAGAAATGCAAAAAATAGAACAAATACGTATTTACAATGAAAAAGAACTAGATGAAATACACCTTAACCTCTGCCCAGGAGATCGAGTTTTTTTTTATGGTGATTTGGGCGCTGGGAAAACGAGCTTGATTCGAAGCCTCCTACGTCGTCATCTCTCTGATCCGAATCTCATCGTACGAAGTCCAACTTATACCTACTACTCACGATTCCAGCTTCCTGATAATAATGTAGTCACTAGTAAAAGTCTTCAACCTCCAGGCTCCAATCTTGAACTTTGAACCTGCAACCTTGAACCTACAACTGCCATCTATCACTTCGATCTCTACCGTGTCGAAAGCGTAAGTACCTTTTCTCTTATATGAGGAGACGAAATCTGGGAAGATACTACTAATATATGCCTCATCGAATGGCCAGAACGATTAGAAAATATGTATATTCCTACAAAGATTGTTCGAATAGAGAAATGAGAAGGAGACGAGCGAAAAATAGCTATCGAATATATCTAGTTTTCACATCATTTTCATCATTTCTCATATCCACTATTTTTCCTCCTTCCACATCATCCTACTCGTAACAAAGAGGGCTACACTAACAAATATAAGAATTGCGAAAATATTCCCTGAGTCGATCAGTGTATTATAGAGTGCATGTCAACCGATCGCTAGTATACTTCCGATTACAAAGAAAGCTCCGTATCAGAAAGTAAAAAATGGGTACGATAATGCTTTCCACCAAGCATACGTCAAGAGAAAGGAAACAAATACATGAGCGATGAGTGAAAAGAGTGAGCGCATCATCCACGAGCGGAGAAATAACCCAATATCTTCAGATTCGATAAACTGGAAAAGATACATGATATTCTCGATAAAAGCAAATCCGAGTACGATAAAAAATGTCATCATGAGCATCCAACGTTTTGATTCGTATGAGGAAGTATCAGTTGATATATACCCGATATGTTTCGCGGATTCTTCGAGGGTAGCCGTTACCACATATCCAAAAAATCCCCCGAAGAGAGAACTTATAAAATTTCACTCTGGAAAGAAAGCCAAGAAACTGATACAAAGAGCAAAAAAAACAGAATGAGAAAGGAAATATCGAAACTGGTATTTTGTAGGGAGTAAATCTTTTTTATGCGATATCAAACTCATACACGCGGTAATGAGAAAAGAAAAAATCAATAAAAACAATAACCAGACGGGAAATATCAAATACCATGAGATATCAATAATAAATCCAGAAACTGATATACCTGCAGTGATACATCATCCGGTAAGGAGGCCGATGAAAAACCGTGTTCTATGAAACTCTTTCGTATAGAGTATAGAAAAACCATATCCCCAAAGGATAATAGGAAGAAAAATAATACAAATGACAGGTAGAAGCAGGAATAAGTGTGAGAAACCCATTTTTTGAAGTATGGTGGATATTATTTATTCCGATGGCGGACAATCTCAAAATTGCCAAACTTCCATCAAGAGACAGTACTACTTTTTGATGCGATGATTCGCATAAAAAGGATATTGATTCCAAGGAAGAGGAAAAAATATCCTATCATATAGGCTATCAAATCAGGAAATGAAATCACGAGTATTCAAAAAATGATAAAAAAGAGTCAGAAGCCAGAGTACATAAATAAAATAAATTATAGGTGAATTTTCGACAGAAAGAAATGAGATATATACAGTATTTCTATCTTCAACATATTTATCTTCCCTTGAGATAGCTAAAGATAATTTATTGTTCTCCAAAAAAATTCAGCAAGTATCCCTTAGTCGAAGTTTACGAGATTTAAAAAAATCTTCCTATATCTATCATAGCCACAACAACTGAGAGTGCAAGAAGAAATAAGAATCAGAATCCATGGATGTATTTTTCCACCTTTTGTCAAGCAAGTTGTCACTTGATACTCAATAAGCTTACTATAGAAGAAAGTGTGGTCGTAAACCATCTCCCTCCATCAAGAGCCGGAATCGGAAGAAGATTGAAAAATCAAAGATTAAAGGAAATGAGTGCTATAAGTACGAGAACAGTAGAAAATGGTACGCTGTATTCGATAACACTGACAAATACTTTCCCGATACCGATAGGTCAGGAAACCATATCTGTCGCTTGCTTACGTTCCTCAGGAATCTTCGGAAATATAAGTTTTCGTACCATGTCTGCAAGAGCATCCCACGTAAAAATTCACATCGCTACCAACTCCTGTCATCACTTTTTGAGAGATTCTCCGAGAGGAAATGATTGTTTCCTATCCCTATGAATCTCGAGACCATCATATCCGACATATACGCCTATTTTTCAATTTTCAGGAGTAACTATCACGACTCGGGCAGTTCCTCCAGAACTCGTAAGATTCAAGACAATACTCCCTCATTTTGCGACTTCCTTTCGAAAGGAGGGATAGTCACTAACTATAGTGTTATTGATAGAATTCATCTTTTCATACTGTCCGATTCCAGCCCTTTCTGCAATGCTTCCCGACACGGAGCTAATCACGAGTCCTCCGCTCTCAGTGATAAAACCAGTAGCTAGAGCCTGTTCAAAACTCGGGAGGAAAAAAGAACGGGCACTCGTATCAATGATGGTATTCGGGGCAATAGGTGTAGCTCCGGTAAGAAAGACCCCGACGAACACGACATAGGCAAGGAGGAAATTCATCGTGACACCGGCGAGGAGTACCAGAGAGCGTGCCCACCATGGTTTCGAAGCAAATGAATCACTATCCTTTCATCATTCAGCAAAAACATCTTCCCCCTTTATACGGACAAAGCCTCAGATAGGAAGGGCATTGAGCGTCCACACAGTCCCCTTCTTATCAGTAAAGAGAGTACGAACTCGGGGTGGAAGCCCCATACCAAATTCCTCTACTTTCATACCGGTGAGTCGAGCGGTCATAAAATGCCCCAGTTCATGTATGAAAACAATGAGGGAAAATACGAAAAGTGTCAGAAGAATTCCGAGAATAATAGGAAGCATACAGATTATTTTTTGATATGAATAGCAAATATAGAAGCAACAATGACGAACGAGGCGAAGATCTGAACTCATGAAAGCACTTTATGATTGATAAAGTAATCGAAAAACACCGTACTGAGCGGGAAAAAGAGTTCACAAAGGGTCGCGGTCAAAGCAGAGACTCGAACGAGTCCATAGTAATACAGAAATATTGCTCCTGACCCAGTCGTGAAGGCAATAATAAAAAAATACATCCAATTCATAGAAGTCACCTCTCCTATAACCGAGAGATTCCCGGTAATGAGAACTATAAAAAACATAAGCAAAGCCGTGAATCAAAATCGATAATAGGTTATCGTCTGAAATGGAAGTGTCTTTGCTGCCAACTTACCCAAAATCGTGGTGACCCCAAAAGAAAAAGCTGCGATAATGGCGAAACCCATAGCCAAAATATAGTCGGTATTTTTTTGTATATTTGGAAGATGATTCCCAAAAATGAGAAAGTAGCTTCCTATGATTGCAACAAGAGCGAAAATAAGAAAGTATTTGGTCGGTTTTTCGTGAAGAAATAAGTATGCGAGGATAATAGCAAAGATAGGCTGTAGTTTTTGAAGTAAGGCTACTACAGAAAGTCCATCAAAGTGAACGAGAAATACCGCTTTTACTATAGAAAGCGTCCCAAGAACTCCCCCGAAAAAGGCAATCCCTATGAGGGTCCAGAGCTCTACTTTCGTAAAGTTTTTGAGACGAGAAGACTCCCTAAAGAGAAAGAAATTCATCAATAAAAAAGGAATCAAGTGGAGCATAAAGACGACAAAATTGAGGTTGAGATTATAGAGATTCGGGGTCAATACAATGCCATCCAGTCACCAGAGTATCGCCGCGAGCGAAATCAGCGAAGCCCCGAGAATGTACTGGTTTATTTTCATGTGCTATATTCAGATTTGTAAGTAGATGGTATCTCCTCGCTATGCTCTCAGACTATCTCATCATTTTTTCCTTGATATGGGTAAACAGGTGATTGATAAGGTCTTCGAGCTTCTCGAATCCCTCTCGCTCACTAAGAAAACTATTCCCATCCGCTACAATTTTCACCTTCCCGGAGACCGTTGATTTTGAGCGTTCATCCTTTTTTTTATCTCGAGTTACCATTACATCTATTCGTATGATACTATCAGGTGTATCATATTTTTTGAGATAGGCAGAGAGTTTTCCGGAGATATTTTTATTAACTTCGATTTCGATGAGTTCTCGTTCTGTAGTAAAATCATTGGCATGAACAATAGTTTCTATTTTCATAAGAAAAAGGTTAAAGAATGCGACTTCTATTCTATAGATATAGCTCAGAGAGGCAAGTAGGAATAGAAAAATCTCAAGACAAAAACTTTTGTCATTTTTTTTACCATTTTCACCCTTACACTCTCCTCAGAAGCAGGTGATACAATCATGGATAGATATTCTCCTTTCATTTTCCGACTACTGATTTTACTATATGGGAAATGACACGTAAGTTTAAGAGTGAGTTTCTTCCAGGTAAGAGCCTATATAATAGTATTTTTTAGTGATGGTCCGTGGCTTCACCTGTACTATCATCACTATACTCATGATGCTTCTTCCAGTTTTCGATAATGATTTTTTCATCTGGCTTTCTCAGATCTATGGTATCTTCATCAATAAGCGTCGAATCAAGTTTTTCGATATACTCTTCTGTGATATACTCTTTCCCACCGGCTAGCATTTGACCTTTCACAACATCTGAAAGAGTTTCGACAAGAATATCAAATGGTTCACGATTGTTGCCTGAAAACTTCCTTTTTTTACTTCCTATAGATTGGATGTATGAGAGAATTTCGCTACTTTTTGCAGCTGAAGTAAGGGTAAAAGTATCATCTCCCGAAAGCTTGATAATGACATCTGAAATACCGAGAAACGAGTGAAATATAGAGCGCGTGCGAACTTCCACTCCCTCAATTTTATCGTACGGAATGTAAAGAAGATTGGAGGTAAACCATTTCCATCTCACATCTATCATAGTTCGTTCCGTTGCAATCCATACGTCATAGTACCAGTCACAGAGCTTATAGATAAGAATTATATAAATCAATATCATACATACATTCACCTGCCAAGATTCCAAACTCGATTGAAGAGAAAATGCATTGTAGTAATAGAGAAACCCTGGTATAAAAAGTCAAAAAAATGTCCAAAGAGTAATATCTTCCAAAACGATAAATACATGACGATGAAATACTCGTGCTATCGAATCACTTTCATCTACATACTGGGAAAAGAAAATCTGGTCGAATTTATTCATTATTTTCGGGGTTATCATTATAGAGGTGTTTCTGATTCGAAAAAAGCGCTACAAAAAAACCAATAAATGCAAGTATAAGGGCTCATCATCCAAGAGCGGTAAAGTAGAGAGTCTTATTCATAAGTTTCTCAAAAGTCATCGTAATATAGAAATATCCCGCAAAAAAAAGTATACATTCAAGTATCAGTACTCCTATAAAAATCTTTTTATTGATAGTATAAATAGGAGCGAGGAGAAAAAGTGTAAGAACTGGAAGTATGAACATATTGTTTCTAAAAGGATTTGAATCAAATGAAGTGAGTAAACTCATATTCTATCTCACCCATAGTATATCTACAAGTTGGAATAATACCAAAATAATATACATATTCATCATAAGGCTCATATTTGCATTTTCAAAATACATATGTTAAAATTAATATAAGAAGGTATTCATTTCGAAGGTTTTTTCTCTTTTTTTATTAATTCTATCAATCTGTAGTAGATTTTTCGAATGTTTCTTCCTTACCTCCTCTCTATGAAAACACATATCCTCCATCCCCTCTTCCAACGGGAACATAGAATTCATCATCATATACTTTCGAGTTTGCTTATCTCACTCGTGATGGTACATACATACCTCGGGGGGAGTTTACTTCTTGAG
>JAYVJC010000005.1:0-30844 GCA_043769645.1 Candidatus Altimarinota bacterium | reverse complement strand
GAACTGGAATACTTTTCTTCGCTTGAAAGGGAAATATCATCGGGTATACATGGTGTTGGATTATAGGTGTTTTTATTTGATCGATCTTCGGGTTATTTTTTATGATTCGAAATATTTATGTACCCTATTTGTCTCAAATAACATACCACAGAGATATAGAAATCCGAAAAAACTTTATTCACTATTCAGCAGCTACTTTTCTTACCAGTAATGTTGCAGTCCTTCTTTCCCAAGTCGATACCCAGCTTGTCATATATCTTCTCGGTACGAAAGAGGCATGATTCTACTCAAACTATCTTTCTCTTATTGGGATTCCTTTTGTATTTCTCTGACCGATTCTTTGATTTATTTTTCCTGTTATTTCCGAACTTTCAGGAAGTAAAGGTACTGAGAAAATTCGTATTATTATCCAGACTTTTACACTTTATCTATGCATAATAGGGATTTGGGTCAGCACTATTTTTTTCTTTTTGTGAGATGCATTGAGTATAGGGTTTTTTACAGACAAATTTAGAGAATCTGGAACTATCCTCAAATATAGCGCCCCATTCATAACTTTTAATCTTCTGATTCAACTTCATTTTCAGGTCCTTTCGGGTATCGGGAAGATACGTGCAAAGTTTTTTATGTTTGTGATAATTCTTCCTATAAATATTTTTCTGAACCTTCTTTTTATCTTGTATTTTGATATGGGAGCAAGAGGTTCAGCTCTTGCTGTAGGACTTTCCTGGATTCCTCTTTACTTGATGACTGCATACTATATTCGCGAATACATTACCACGATTAACCTTCGAATGATTCTTCTCAATATTTCGTGATGTTTAGTATATGGCTTCATTACCTATGTGTCACTCCAAAATGCTATCCTGGTGACAAGAGGAGACTATATCATGAGTTTTTTAGTTGCAATAATCTTTGCTTTTGCTATATTCATACTGATAAACTATAGATTAATAAAGGATTTTTTTATATCTTTTCATTGAGGACTTATTACTAAATAATTTTCTATGCCATTTGTTTTTTTTGCAGGTATCATCTTCATCTCCTGGGTTGTTTTTATCATCCGAATGTACTATTCCGGAAGTTTTGGTTGACCAAATCATATCGAGACTTTTCTTCCCCCGTGACTTACTGGAGAGAGTCTTACTACCTATTCCTCGCCACTCATAAGTTATTTTATAGCAATAATTGCTATTTATACTGGGTATAAACTATGGACTATTTGGCTGTCACCGAGGAGTACCGTTACGTTTGGTTTTTGAAAAATAGTTGGATTTTTTTTCCTCCATTTGGCAGTTCTTTGTATTTCTTTTTTCTCACTTCCCGAGTCGGGAGCAACGAGAGGGTTTTTTCCTCTTTTCATCGGGATAATACAATACCTTCTGTACCCAGTATTTCTCATTCTCATTACTCGTACCGCTGGAGTTACCATCCTCTGATGGATTCTGCCGAGCTGGAAAACTCAGGATCTACGAATTCGACTTTGAATAGAAACATCTATAGGTTTTTGTCTCTTTGTTACCCTTCTCCTCGTAGTAGGATGTCTGGGAATGTATACGCTCTCCTCATTGATAGGAATAGGTATTATCTTTGTCTCACTCAGTTTTCCAAACTATCAGGATACATGGAATCTTCTGCGATGAACGTATTTTGAGATAGAAAATCATAAATGATCAGCAGGTGTTCTCAAGGCCATGAATCCCTACCTTATTTCTTGAGAGTTTTCATTTATAGTACTCACGTTCATCATGGGAGTGAGTTTTATTAGTATTTACCGACCTATGCCCATCGGATGGGATGATCTCGGAGTCTATATGAATTTTCCGAAGATGATGGCAATGAATGGATCACTCCTCCAGGGTGTTGGCTATATACCTTGGCAAGTAATTACCGGAACGGGTTTCCTTCTCGGCAAAAGTGCTACACAAGCCTTTTTTGTGAATCAGATTTGAGGTATTCTTTCGATTATTATGCTCGCCCTTTCTTTTTCTTACTTTTTTACGAATCCGAGGAAAAAATACTTTATAGCACTTCCTATTCTTCTCACAACTCTTTGGTATGCTCTTCCGATGATAGTATTCCAACAGGCAAAGGATATGAAGCTTGATCCAGCACTCTTCTTTTTTAGTGTTGCCGCCATTACGGCCCTTGTAGGATATTGGGATACATATATGGAAGGAAAATACTCTCGAAGAGAAAAAATTATATTTCTTCTCATTATCGGCATTACTATAGGATTTGCTTTTACGGTAAAGCTTACCACATTGATGCTTATAATCGCAGGAATTGGCTTTGTCAGCTTTCGTGTTTTAGGGTTTTCAGGTTTTATAGGTTTTGTATTCATGTTTATAGCCATATTTACGAAGCTTAACTTATGGAAAATGATGGGAATCAATCTTCCACAAACAGATGTATTGGTAATTTCGATTTTCCCAGTAACTTTACTAGCGGGAATTATTGCTTATATGATAGGGGTATATAAGAAGTGAATCCTTTCATTGAAAACCTATTTCCACTATCTTCTCGTACTTTTACTGTGAATTTCTATTCCACTTATTCCATGGACGGTTAAGAATATATCAGAGCTTTCCTCCAATCATATTTCTATTAATCTTTCATCTCTCATGTCGGGGTATGGTTGAGTAAATATAGTAGATTATACGAAAATCTATACCCCTGAAGAAATTAAAGAAATTGATTCACGAGGTGTGCTCAATATGACGGCTTCTTGACAATCTCAAAATGAAGATATGGGCCGCTATTTTGGATATGAAACTGGGCTGAATAATTATCTCAAACTCGCACCCAATCTGACATTCCAAATAAATCAACCATGAGAATTTACGGATATTACTTATGTATTTCTTGCCCTTTTTCCAGTTTTATTTCTCTTTCTTCGAGGACGCAACCAATATCTCTATATATCTTTTCTGCTTTGAAGTCTTACGTTGTTTTATTTCTATTGGTTCAATAAGTGATTTATCGGTAAAGAAATCACTCTCCTTTTTTCAACTATCGATCTTCCTCTCGGTTATGTGTATATATTTGCTGGATTTTTATTTTTTATTTCTTGACTCTATTTTCTTCTCGAAAAAAACGAACTTAATAAAAAAATTATTGATATCTCTATATTTCTTTCACTCTATGGCTTTATATTCATAATTGCTACTTTCGGAATCGTATGGTACGGTATTGCTATGTATTTCTGTCTCCTCCTTACTATTGGAATTGCGTCGCTTTCATTTGTTGAGTATGATCAAACAGATACGAGTAATATGGATGAAACGTTTATGCTCAAAGGAGCCCTTTCGATCTTTCTTTTTTTGGTTGTTGCTACTTACTTTGTTCGTTCTAGCTATCCACATGCTTGGTCAAATATGAGACAGAGCTACTATGCTGAATTTAAGGCATGAGAATTAACGAAGGAAGAGGCTATTTTCAAATACCGATCTGACTATCTCGACCCTATCGCTTATATGAATCTCGTATCTCCAGAGGAAACGGTAAAAAAAGCTATTTCTCTTACTAAAAACCAGAGTCTTACGGAATTTTTTACAAAACAAAATATAAAGAGACCATCTGAACTCCAGAGAACAGTCGATCTTGTAAGTACTTCTGTCAAAGATCCGATCATACGAGAGGATGCTAGAAAAATCTGACAATCCCTTTACGAACAAGTACTCTATCCAGATACGAAAAATGAAAACACTGGGGGAATCTACCGAATTGGAACTTTTATGACCTACTTTATCAATGATAATCGCTTAAGGTATCAGGATGATAGCCTAGTGTTTACCTTCAATGATTACTTCTATAATACTGTGCCAGAAGTTACCATCGATCGTATGAAAAAGATGAACCTCAGATTCCTTTTGACCGATCTCAACGCAGCTACTATCGATCGAGATCCTCGGCATAACCTGACTACTCGCTTTGAAAACCTTTTACGGACCTTTCCAGCTCGAAACCTTGAACTTATTTCGACTGATAGTCTTTGCCTTCATGTTGCTATCGATGATGCTCGACTCTGATTACTGAAGTGAGATGATTATATCGATATCGCTTGAGTCAACTACGAATCCTATCGTATGATGAGTGGGAGAACTATAACTATCAATCGCCAAGAAAAAAAGACAAAGTGTTACAACTACCTACTTGATAAAATGTTTACAAAGAATCTCGTTTCCGAAACGAGCTATCCGTACCTTCTTGATATCAAAACTTTGATCGTTCAGCAAAATGCTATTTCTGATCCAGAGAAACTATCGAGTATTATGAATACATATATCTGACAGAGTTGGTTTGCTCTCTTTAAAATCAAAGATGACTATGTTCTCGGATCTGAAAACCCTAGTTTGACGAGTTCAGCAAGTGTAACCTCCAGTGGAGGAGCTCTTTCCTGATGAGTTCGATAGAAAAAATTCCCGATTAATCGGGAATTTTTTTGACTGCATCACGAAATTGATGAGCACGATCGAGATAGTCTCGAAAGAGCCCGAATGATGCGCATCCAGGAGAGAGGACAATCGAGTCTCCACTTTTGGCATGAGAAAATGAGAGTTCTACAGCCTCTACCATGCCTTCTGCGAAAGCGAAATCAACTCAAGCTAGCCTACACTTCTTCGCAAGTATTTCTCGAGTTGCACCCATAAGTACTATGAATTTGATTCCCGAGAGTGACGACTCGAGCCCTTCAAAGTGATCTCACTTATCCGATCATCATGCGATCAATATCATCGTAGAATGGGAAAATGAAGAGAGTGCTGCAATGAGACTCTGAGAACTCGTAGATTTTGAATCTTCTATAAACCGAACCCCTTTTTTCTCAGTAATGAATTCGAGACGGTGGGGAAGTCCTCGCACTTCAGAAAGGTATATTTTTGTACGTTTTGAGCAGATTCCAAGGTTATTCGTGATAAGTGTAGCTGCCAGGATATTGAGGGCATTGTGGAGGCCAGAAAAATGAGTTTCTGAGAGTTTATATTTTTTCCGTCCTGAAATGATGATATCTTCTCCATCGGTGGTATCTTTGAATTTCAAGTTTCAAGTTTCAAGTTTCAAGTTTCAAATTCATAATGATGTACTCGTAAAATATCGAATATTATCTTGAAGTACAGTATCAAAATGGTGTTCTTTTGCAAAGTCGAGGACTTGAATATTGAGTATGCTGAGCTTCTTAGTGTGATGTATGAGATTCATCTTCGCATCAAAGTAATCCTTGAGATCTTTATGCCAGTTGAGATGATCCGGCTTGATATTGATAAATACCGAGTAATCGGGGGAGAAGGGCTGGTAGGGGGGGATACTGGTAAGAGCAGATGCCGGGATGCTGGTAGGTTTTTTAGTATATTGGTATATTGGTTTGTTGGGCATAGGGGTATTATGGTATATTTCTTTTTGGGCATGTATACCTATGCCATAACTCATAAAACTCGAAACTTCGATGACGATAATCCCTCATTTTTCTCATTTTTTGAGAATCTCGAGTATCGTCTCAGAAAATGGAATGTCAAAATTGCCTGATAGATAGACATTTTTCTTGCCAAAATATTCCTTTTCGAGTATACTATAGAGAATCCATGAGGTCGTTGATTTTCAATCAGTTCCCGTCACAGCAAGCGTCTGGAATTTCTCCGGCAAAAACTGGCTCGCAAAATCGAGTTCACAGAGTACTTTGCCAGTATTATAAATAGGATGGTAGGAAGGAACTCCTGGGGAAGGAATGATGACCTCATACGGCTCGTACGAATCAGGCGGATTCGAATCATCCCTGATTTCAAAGGGGATTCCCTGATATTCACAGAGACGCTTTACAGCCGTTCAAACTTTGCCAGTTCAATAAATGAGATACATACCTTCTTTATAATAATTTTAGAAAAAATTCAAAATCAAATATGTTGAATGAAATAGAACAAGAACATAGTATTGTTTCTCTCAAAGGATTACGAGTGAACGAGATTGCCATGGGAACCAAGAAACTCGTAGATGAAATGATATCTATTTGAACAAGAGAAGAGCTTGCTGCAGTTATTCAACTGTATTTTCCGTGACATACAGAGAGGCCAATACGGGATTTTTTTGGGAATCATCCTGTGAGATGGTTTGATCTCATCCGAAAGTTAAGTAAGTATAGAAAAAATAATAGCGACAAAGGATGGTATGTTGAGGACGATGCTATCGAAGATATATATACAACATTCCTAGTCCGTGGAAGAACTGATAATATTTGAGAGAAACTCAGAAATCTTTTGCCAACAACTGTTTCCAGGAACCAAAAATTACTTGGATATGCTTCAACACAACCATCAATTCTAGAATTTGGATCAGACCTAGTCTCTGATATTCCAGTATCAAAACGTAGGCATTTTATAAAAAAACTAGTCTTCAATGGACTTTTCCAAAATATTGACGGATCTAACTCAAATAATATAGAAGAGTATTTTGAAAAGGTATTTCCTGAGCTACTTAGATACTTAGACTCTATTTTTGGCATTATAATACCTATTTGACATTGCAAGACAACAGATCAACTCATAAAGCAACTAGAGAAAATGTTTAATTCATGAGATAACCAGGAAAAGGAAAATGCTTTTCGAGTTATTCAGTCTATACATGCTTGGTCATGAATTAGCTATATTCAGGAGCTCCATGATACTGCACAGGGAGAGGTATATAGATTCCCAAAAATTATAGAACAAACACTCGGGGTAAAGATGTCTAAAATTGAATCATCTATACGTGATGGAGCTATCATATACTCTTCGACTTTTATTTACAATGCTAGGGAATACGATATATCCTGGAGAGTAAAATCAGTACAAAGTATCTTACAAAAACAGTGGGAATCTGAAGAATACACCAATGCTGATGCCATGAGGGACGTAGCTGCTTCCTCATTAATACACCCAGACGGTGATGAAAATGGAGATACCGTCGAGCTTATGAGTAAGATTTGTTGACTTATGCCAAATTTTTGATATCTGCTCAAGGATAAAAATGGTATTGGCTCTAAGATAAAAGAGGTAGAAAGACGAGCAAGAGAGAAATGAAAAAATCCAGCGTATATTAGCTTTAAAAGATGAGGATCTACGAACTGAAATTTCAAATCCTCTAGCGTAAGTGGATTTATGAGGTTTGGAAAATCTGTTTCGTTAGGAACGGAGTTTCAAATTCTTAGTAAATCTTCTTTTGAATGGAAGAAGGTTGATGATAAAAAATATAAACCGAGAAGTGCCATCGAGGCGCTCGTTCGATGAAGTAAATACTGTACTCCTGAAGAGTGTATAAATTTACTCAATAAACGAATAGAGCCATCAGAATTTCCAAATTTAGGAGTAACCTCTCTCGAAGAAATCGTTTACGAAATGATTGCGGATAGTTTTGTTATTCCTTACGTTTCGGAAGACGGTACTTGGTATTTTACAACTAAAGATAAGGAAAAAAAGTTCTGCGAAAAATTCCCTTCCATGATCAAAACGGATATGAAATATATATATCCAAAAATTTAGAATATAGTGCAGGATTACCCCAGAACTATAGAGACTTCCTCCCCATCCATCCTCGAAATTTTCTAGCCGCTTCTTCTCCAGGATTGATAATCACAGGAAGTTTTGTTGTATGTGTAACTCACCATGTCTTCTCGATCGATTCACGAATGAGAGGATAGTGGGTGCATCCCAAGACTAGAGCTTCGATATCTCATGAAAACTGAGAAAGATATTCATTCAAGAGCGCATTCAATTTATCTCAAGTGAGTACTCAGGACTCTATAAGAGGGACGAGGCCCGGGGCTCCGATTTCCTCGACGGTGATTGTATCATCGAGGATATGAACTCTTTCTCGGTACATCCGAGTTCGTACGGTGGCTTCCGTGGCGAGGACTCATACCTTCTGATATCCTCACTCGACGATGGCCTCGGCTCCGGGGATAGTCACGCCGAGGATAGGTCGACCGACGTAGACTTCTTGCTGTAGCCAGCGAAGGGCATGAACGGAAGCGGTATTGCAAGCGAGGATGACGATATCAGCTCCTCGATCATGGAGACGCTCGACTCCAGATCGAGTGAGAAGACGTATCTCATCACGAGATCGATGTCCGTAGGGAGCATTTTCTCGATCCATTTCAAGTATCATCTCTATCTCTGGAAATTCTTTCTGAAAGGCTTCCAGTACGACTTGACCACCGAGTCATGAATCAAAGAATCAAAGAATCATAAAGATTTAATGATTAGGCAGTGTGAAGCGAATGATCCTTTATTCACCAGACAATATTTTCCATATTTTCCATGGTAAGATAAGCTCTTATTTCATCTGTTGTTTTTCCTTTTCGTAGTTCTATTTCAATAAATCGAGCAATAACTTTACGTAATTGACTCTCTTTTCTCCGTAAGATATCTTTTCCTAAAGATGTATCATTTGGATCTAATTGAAGTTTCGGCATTATCGAGAAAGTCAAATTATATGCAGTTAAGGGAACATCGTAAGGAATAAGAAGTATAGGCTTAGTAGGTCGAGGTCATGTAGATCAGCCATACTCTTCGTACGATCAATCATTCGCTGTATTTTGCATGCTTACCGCTCGAAATTGAAGTAAACTATCGATAGTATTTTCATCAATAAATCAATCATATAATCAATCGTATAAAATTCATTTGATACCAGGTTGGAGTAAATAATTCACTTGCTCTATCGTTGCGTATTGATTGTTTATAACTCATTGAGCTAGATGACGAAGGAACAAAATTAAATCTTGCTTCGGACTAAGTGGACTTCATCAGGGAATTTCTCATGGTATTTTTTTAATGCTCATGTTTTTTTATAGACAGTAGTTTCAATTTTCTGTATCAGAGAAAACCCCTTCTCCATCGAAGGCAATGACCCGTTTCTTAAGGCTATTCACGAGTCGGTCATCATGGGTGGCGATGATAATTGTTTTCCCAGCCTTATGAAGATCAAGGAGTAGTTCTATAATTTCGGCGGCATTCTTCGGATCGAGATTTCCCGTTGGTTCATCCCCGATGATGACATCTGGATCATGGATCAGGGCTCGAGCGATACTCGTTCGCTGGGTTTCCCCTCCTGAGAGAGTTTCGATAAAGGCATTTCGCTTGGAGAGAAGTCCTACTTGTGAGAGCACCTGCGGAACGCGTTCTCGTATTTGAATATCAGTATATCCACAAACCTCCATAGCAAAAGCCACATTTTCTTCTATGGTTTTTCTCGGAAGGAGTTTGAAGTCCTGAAAGACGATCCCAAGTGTTCGGCGATACTTGAGGAGTGCTTTCCGTGAGAGCTTATAAATATTGAGAGCATCCTTTCAGAGAATCACCCCTTTTTTAGGAGGGAGTTCGCCTATGAGCATCTTGATAAAACTCGTTTTTCCGCTTCCAGAAGCGCCTATGAGAAATGCGAAATCTCACTGAGGAATATCGAGGTTGATATTTCTGAGAATAAATTTATTTTCGTAGGCAAGATGTACGTTTTGTATGTTCATTATCGAGGGAGAATAGAGAGTGAAATATTTTTTTCCACTTGTTTGAAGTTGCCATCGGTAACTCGAATCTTGAGAGCGTGGTCTCAAAGAGCAAGGTCAGTAGAAATAATCGGAATCACAAATATATCACCTGATGTTGCTGTATAAATGTTTTTCCCATCGAGGAGAACGACGAGTTCGCGTTCTTCGGTCGAAAGGGAGAGCGAAAAGCGAAGATTGATCGGATCTCCTTTGTAGAGATTAGCCGTAGTATCTCACTCGATCGGATTTTTCATCAGAATCTTTGGCGCGTTCCCACTTATTTTAACATTGAGGGTTTTTGATTCCGTATACCGGTATCCGTACATATCGACAACCTCTACTATGAGCGTGGTTTCATCTACTCAGCTGACATTGATCACAGCTCGCTGTGTCCCACTTGTTCTTGCAGATCCAGTATCAAATATTGTGTCATATTTGAGTTCATTGTTTTGGAGAATCCGAAGGGCTTGGATTTTTCTATCCCCGATCCATCCCGCTTCGACGAGTTTCCTCCCAGTGTCAACGGTAGCGCCACTTTCACCAGTGACGACTCGTAGAGAGAGTGAGATATTTCCCGGACCTCCCGGTCGATCACACGGAAGATCAGAAAGAACGATAGCACCACTTCCACTCCCAAGACCCATTTTCGAAGCTTGGAAAAATCCCTCAGTCCACTTTGGATCATATCCATCGATAATAGGCTTATCGGCCGGAAGGTAGATACTTGCGATCGCTTCTTCTGGAGTATTTTCAGAGAGAGGACCATTACAGAGAGTATCGATTTGTAAGGTTTTCACTCAGGCATCATACTCGGTTGGTTTGACCGCCATAATAGTAGATACTGATTGTCCTTCTGGAGTACTGTCACCAGCGAGTTTTCCAGTATACCTAGAAATGGTCGCAGTATAGAGTCACTCCGTGGGTTTTACAAACTCCTCTTTTGGCAGTCACTCATGCGCAAAATCCATGAATTGTCGCCATATGGGGGCCGCACAGTTGAGGCCATCACAGGTTCCCTTGGTTTCTTTTCCATCGACATTTCCCGCCCAGACGACGGTCGTAATTTGAGGAGTGTACCCTATCGTCCAGAGGTCGCGGGGAAGTATAGATTTCTTCTTACCAGTACTAACATCTTTATTGGAAGTTCCGGTTTTTGCGGCAGCCATCCGTCATCCCCTGAGGGTCAGGGCACTTCTCCAGAAATCTGAAGCAGGTCGAGCGGAATTGTCGGAGAGAATTTTTGAGATAATATAGCTTGCAGCTGGTGAAAATACAACCGGATCGTCCTTTGGTTTCCATTCCTCGAGTATATTCCTATCGTTATCTTCGATTTTTAGAATTCAAGTAATTTTGCGAGAGATTCCTCAGTTGGCAAAGACCGAATATCCTGCGAGCATTTCGATCGGCTTCACCTCCGCAGATCCTATAGCGAGAGGAGCTCCATAACCAGCGTTGTCCCTGAGCGAAGTGAGCCCGAGTTGATGTCCAAATCCTACTACCGCATCTTCACCACCCGCGAGATAAAACATTTTGACTGCAGGAATATTACGTGAGTAATCGAGGGCATTTTTGAGTGCCATCACCCCTTCGAATTTCTGATCATAGTTATCAGGAGTCCACTTCGCAAATGTCGTGCGTACATCGGCAATCGGACTCTCAGGACCTATAGGCCACTTCGAGATCGCGAGACTATAGATAAATGGTTTAAATGAAGATCCTGGTTGCCGCTTTGCGAGCACCATATTATTATTCCCACCATGTTCTTCATCGAAGTAGTTCGGTCCTCCTACCATCGCGAGGATATGTCCAGTTTTATTATCCATACTTACCAGAGCGGCACTTGAAGCACCGAATCGAGAGGTATTGATAGCCACTTGGGCTCTGAGGAGTTCCTCTGCTTTGTCCTGGAGCTTCGGATCTATACTTGTATAGACACGCAGTCCATTCGTGATATCGATATCTCTTCCATACGTTTCCTCGAGATATTCCTTGATATAGAATACAAAGTAAGGATATCGGATATTTTCAGCATATTTTTGAAAGGTGAAGTCAAGACCATTGTAGAGGATATCACGAAATTCAGATCCTGTGATTTTTCCATCCTCGAGCATTCGCGTCGCTACCTGATCTTTACGACCAAATGTATATTCTATATTCATCATTTGCTCGGTTCATGAACCGGACATAACGCTTCATTGAAGTTTGATATTTCCTACAAAGTCCAGTACTTTATCATAGTCCACATCAATACATCCAGAACTATCAGGAAAGTATTCGGTTGATTTTTGATTTTCTTTGACGATATGACAGATTTTTGCACTGGTATCTGCTCGAGTAATTTCAAGAGACTGGATATACATTCTAAAGCTATTATAGAGCGTTCGGTAGCCTGCTTTATTGTCTTGTGTTTCAAGTTTTATCGTACTCTCAGGGGTATCAGGATTATACACATATGTGAACCCCATGAGACGGTCTCGATGAAGGTATGGTGAGTATTGAGTTGGTCCTTTTGGGAGAGAAGCGAGGATACTTGCTCAGAGTGGTCCGACTTCTTTCGCACTCTTTCAGAAGTATATTTTCGATGCTTCTTCTACTCAGAAAGCATTATTTCCGAATGAAATAACATTGAGATAGAGTTCAAGGATTTTTTCCTTAGAGTATTCATGATTGAGTTCATACGAGAGAACGGCTTCTTGTATTTTTCTCTTTATAGATTGTTCATTCGTTAGTAAAGTATTTTTGATAAGTTGTTGTGAAATCGTAGAAGCCCCACGGAGCTTCGCACTTTTCCCAGTGATATAGTCAAATCAAGCTCCGAGAAGTCCACGTACATCGATACCTGGATTTGTAAAAAAGGTTTTGTCCTCGATCGATATAATAGCATCTCGAATGGAAGGAGAAACATTTTCATATGAGATATAGGTTCGTTTGCCGTCTCGAAAGAGTTTGTAGAGCTCATTTCCATCTTTATCGTATATCACTGTACTTTCAGAGAGTGGATTTTTAGTCAGGTCATCGATCGAAGGCATTCCTCGAAGGTAGTATAGGAAAAGGGACCCACCGACGATCATCGAGAGAATGATAAGGGCAATGAGGTAGCGAAGTATCGTAAAAAAGAGGGAATTTTTAGAACGAAAGCTTCCACTTTTTTCTGATATATGTTTCTTGGTATGGAAGGTATGAAGCATAGAAAGAGATTATGGCATAGTGGATGAAGTACCAAAATTTTCCCATTGTCAAGGCTGAATATTGGGAGTATCTCCTTGAGGAGTGAGAGGTGTGGTCGGTATATTCTGAGTTTCGTTTACTGGAAGAGGAGATTCGGATGTAGGAGGAGTAGGCATGCTGAGCGTACCTCCAGAAGACCCAGATTGGGGAGGAGTCTGTGGTTTTCTTTTCGGAGTGAGAATCATATCCGAAAATACGTCTCCAGTTGATGTAGGTTGTGGAGGTGGAGCGGGTATATAGTAGGGTCTTTCAGCAAATACCGTCTGTTTTGCAATATCAGCGCCGAGGACAATTTCTATCTGTGGACCATCATTCGTGATATATTCATTTTTCATCACTTCTACAAAGGTCATGGTTGGAAAAATCGATTTGAGTGCTTGTACAATTTCAGAATCCGGAGGGTATCAGATAGTGTGCTCTTTATTCCAGTATATATTGATATGTGAGTTTTCTATGGCTCCCGTTGTAAAGACAAGGTTTGTAGTATTTTCTATCGGAAATCAGAGTTTTTTTAGACCTAAGAGCGCATTTTGGCCGAGAGTTTTATTCTTAGTTCCTGTGATTATTTTCAGAGATCCACTCTGTTTGTGCAGGTTTGGAAAAGCAAAAAATAAGTATGAAAGCCGACGCGTATCTTCATAGTAACTGAGCTTACTCAGGGTAGCGTTTTCAGGAACAAGGACGGAAGCCCCTCCGAAAAGGTCGCGACTTGGATTATAGAGAAATGATCCAACTTCACACACTAAGATAGATAGACAATTATTATTGAGGTTCATTATCTGTATATTCTCTGCGGGGACTTCTTTTGCTTGCATAGCAAGCGAAATCATAGAAGCGATAGGAATATCGGTTTCGAGATTTCCTTGGATGGAGTGGAAGAGATCGACTATTTGTGATGGATTGTAGATTCCACTCGAAAGTACTTTTTCTTTGATAACCTTGATAAGAAGTTGCTGGCGAGCACTTCTTGAAAAGTCACTTGTTGAGTGCCGACTTCTTGCATAGGCGAGAGCCGTCTTCCCATCAAAAGTTTGGAGTCATTTTCGTATGGTAAGCTTCGTGTATCACCAGTTATCATCTGGAAATTCGCGATCTACAAGGTCTTCTGGAACATCGATTTCGATACCTCCGAGAATATCCACGACTTCCTTAAATCAAGAAAAATCAATCATTATTGAATAGTCAATTTTTAGTCCTGTTATCTCTGTGATTTTTTCTCTCAGTAAAGAGTCTCATTTCCCTTTAGCTTTTCCTATTGAGTAGAGCTCATTGATACGACTTGCACTGGTATTTCCAGTTGCTACGTAGAGATCACGAGGGATAGAGATAAGGCTAATAGTTTTTTTCTGACTATCGAGTCCCGCTACCATAATCGTATCTGTAAGATCAGCCCCATCATGACCTTCACCACCTTTTCCTGTAAGGAGGATATACGTAACTCCCTTTTCATCTCAAGTTGTCCCGCCGAAGATTCCACTTATTCCAGATGTCATTTGATCGACAAAGTTGGGAGGGATATTTTTTTCTCCATTTATTGAACCATCTGGAGATACATATCCATAGACTAAGTTTCCGAGGAATATGATAGCGAGAACTCAGAGAAATACTCCCATAAAAACTTTATAGGGAGAAGCATCTGAGCGAGATGGAGGAGGGAGTGGAGAAAGATTTTCTGTATACTCTTGAGTGATCGGTTTAGTAGTGAATGGAGACATGTGTCGATTATAGAAAAAAGGTTGATTATTCCAAACAAAAATACTGATTTTGACGAGTTTTTCACATTCTTCACCCAAAATAGTCAAAATCATGTCAAGAACCCCATATTTTTATATATTCTTGAATTACTCTATCTTATTGTCAATATATATTTATTTTTTCTCCCGTTTTCCCTTTGACAGAAAGGAGAAAACGCATACATTCTTTATGTATCCTTTTGCTGATCTTTAATTTCTTGTTTTTGTGCTACGTCTTCATTATCCAGTTCTGATTGAGACCGTCTTACAAGTTGCACTTCCTGTACTGGAAGGCCCCAAAACCGTTATCGACGCTACTCTCGGTCTTGGAGGCCATGCTCTTGAAATCGTACGGAAACTCCCTGTCGGCAGTACCTGGATAGGCATGGACCGAGATAGTGAAAATCTGAGTAAGGCAAAGGAATATCTCCTACCCCACTTTGAGAAAATACCTGGGTTTAAGTATCACTTTGTCCATTCGAACTTTTCGGAAATCTCCCAGATTTCGCAAGAACTCCATATTACAGAGATAGACTTTATCCTCTATGACCTCGGAGTTTCAAGTATTCACCTCGACGAAGGAGTACGATGATTTTCATTCCGATTTGATGCACCGCTCGATATGCGGTTTGATCGGACGAACGGAAATCCAGCTTCTCACATCGTCAATACCTATGATCTCCATAGCCTACGAACGATACTCAATGAATACGGAGAAGAGCCCAAAGCTCACTACATTGCTCATGCCATCGTCGAAGCCCGGAAACAAAAACCCATAGAAACCACGAAGGATCTCAGAGACATCATCGAAGCTTCCAGTTTCGATAAGAAGTCTACTCTACGAGTATTCCAAGCCCTGAGAATTGCTCTCAACGATGAATTCGAACACATTAGACAGTCACTCGAACAATCCATTGCCCTCCTTGCTCCACACGGACGCATTGCCGTCATCACCTTTCACTCGCTTGAAGATCGACTGGTCAAACAGCTTTTCCAACCCTACCTGAAACCGATCATTGACGAAGTTACTGGACAAGATAGTATCCCTGCTCGACTGGCTAGGGTGACAAAAAAACCGATAGAACCCTCTCAACATGAAGTACATGAAAATCCACGAAGTCGCTCTGCAAAACTCAGAATTGTAGAAAGAATACACTAAAGAATGAATAATGAATAATGAAGAATACAGTTCGGTGTAAAACAAATTAGCGCTATATAAATACTAAAAGTTAAAATCTCATTTCTCTTCCTCCATGAACGCTAACGTTCTCGTCGCCAAAAAATGACACATCCCTTTTTTCTCAGAAAGAAAAGCTATGCGGGAGCAGTATAAGCTGAGTATGACCCAAGTATACGTGCTAGCTATATCTATGATTGCCGGTCTCTGAGTCTACTATGTCTGGACACTGAATGCAAATGCAACCAATGGATACAATATTCTCAACCTGGAGAGAAAGCAGAGAGAATTTACCTTCGAAGAAAATATCCTCGATATTCATATAGCCGAAACCGAGTCTATCTCGAGTATTTCTGATCATATGGCGGTAAAACTTATGCCTGATGTAGAAAAACCAGAATTTCTTGTGATGAAAGATGCTCAGTTTACCTTTAAAGAATAGGTTTATGGTTCGATAACTGTATATGAAATCAAAAGAATTTCCTGAATTCTATTTTATAAAACTACAATAAACTTTTGCCTGAAACACTCAAACGACTCATCGATATGATCAATTTCCTTCCCGGAATTGGGGAGAAAACCGCGGCTAAGCTCGCGTTTTTTTTGCTCAAGGCGAATCCTGCCTATGTGAAAAACTTTGCGAAAGTACTCGGAGAACTTCATGAAAATGTAACCGAGTGTACCGAGTGTTTCGCTATGACTGATCGAGATCATCCCCTCTGTCGAATATGCTCGGATTCACGGAGAGATACCCACATCCTTTGTATCGTCGAGGACTATCTCGATATGATCGCGATCGAGCGCACGGGAGTCTATCGTGGCCTTTACCATGTACTCGGATGAGCGATTTCCCCCGTTCAGTGAGTCACTCCTGACAAAATCAATCTTGCCAGTCTCTTTCGCCGTGTCTCCTCAAACGAAGATATTTCGGAACTCATACTCGCTATGAATCCTAATATCGAAGGAGAAGCGACTTCACTCTATATCCTCGAGCATAATCCAAAAATTAATATTCAGGTAACCCGTCTTTCGAAAGGACTTCCCCACGCTGGAAGTATAGAATATGCAGACGAGATTACACTCCTTTCGGCGTTTCGGGGGAGGGGATAGGGAGATAATTAGCAATGAATAATGAATAATGAAGAATATTAGTCATAAATCGATTAGAATATAGTCATGACTGCAATATTAAGCTTCCGTCTTTGCGAGTACGAAGCAATCTAGTTTTATATACAATTTATTTCTAGACTGGACATTTAGATCTGATATTGATATTGCCTAAGATAGAGAGATTGATCATCGCGGCGATTCGGACTCTTGGAGTTCGGTGGCTATGATGTACCATTTCTCTATAAGTGCGATATCATCGACTATAAAAATGCTTCTCGACAACTTTAATAGTATATTAATCGAGGGGAACTAGAGTTTTAGATTAGCAGTTTAGTTTATAGTACTAAAATAAATAAGTCATGCTGGAATCATTTATGTAAAAAACTCACTTGAGGCTGCTTCGGCAGCCCCTTTTTTTATTAAAATTTTAAGACAAATCATTAAATTATTTGTACAGAATTTGGTAAATTTACTTAATAAAAAATCCCCTGATTACTCAGGAGATTATAGTTCACAAAATACATCTTACAGTGAGCTTGTGTCGAGGAGGATTCCAGGACCCATAGCGTTACAGAGATACGTTGTCTTGATGAAGGCAGCACTGCCCTTGAGACCACTCGGACGAGCGGCCTTCATCGCTTTCACGAAGAAGGCGATATTCTCAGAGAGTTTGGCACTTCCGAAAGAGAGCTTTCCGACGATCGAGTGGATATTTCCTTGCTTGTCGTTCTTGTATTCGAATCGACCAGCGAGGAGTTCCTTCGCGATAGCGCCGAGGTCTTCTCCGACTGTACCTGCTTTTGGATTGGGCATGAGTCCCTTGGGTCCGAGGACCTTTGCGACTTTACCCATCTTCTTCATCATCCCAGGAGTCGCGATTGCGATCTCGAAGTTTACCTTTCCAGCAAGGACTTCATCGATAAGATCATCTCCACCAGCGACGGTTACTCCCATAGCCTTGAGTTCAGCCTCGTTTCCGAGATCGGTGAATGCTGCTATAGTTTTGGTTTTACCAGTTCCGTTTGGAAGAGAGAGGGTCGATCGAATGAGTTGATCTGCTTGCTTCGGATCGATTCCCAGGTTGAAGTGGATTTCGATCGTCGGGTCAAATTTGACCGTATTGGTCCTTTCGAGAAGCTCGACTGCTTCCTCGAGGGTGTAGGCTCTTTCTGCTTCGATGAGAGCTACTGCCTGATTGTACTTTTTTCCGTGTTTCTTAGACATAACAAAAAACGTGAAGTAATAAATTGGTCCAAGCGTCTTTGTACGAAGAGTATTGACCAGATACTCTTTTTTAGACTCCCACAATTTCACGTGTGAATTTGGACCAAGGTATTATAAAGAAAATATAGAGAAAGCAAATTTATCCAAGTGAGTCTTCAGTGAAGAACATAGTTTCGTGAGAAATGCTTGACTTGAAATGAATTCAGATATGATATTTACCATTCAACATTCACTATTCACCATTCACCTATGATCCTTACTATTCCTGGAAAAAGCATCCACTCGATGGATGACTTTTATTCCCTCATAGAAACTGTACTTAATGTCGAAGATTTCGGGAGGAATCTCGATGCCCTTTACGATGTACTCACCGACTCAGATATTGAAACTATTATCTTCGAGGAAGAAGAGATATTACGGGATACACTTGGAAAATCTTATACTCTCGCCTACTATAGTGACCGTCTGCTACAGACCAATAATAACTATGAAAAAGAGTTTCTCGTACAATCCATTTCCGAACTCGAGAAGGGAAGGGGAGTAACCCTTTTTGAGAGGATTATCGAAGTTTTACAGGAGATTGATTCGATCGAAGTGGAATATAGGTAGTTATTGTATCCCCGTTTTTTTGGCTATATGTCTTGATTTCTTCCCTAAGGAGGTCAGAGAGAATAGTGAAAATTTCATTTTTCGGGTTTCGTACGCTGTGTACTGAAACGGCCCAAAGAAGCCATAAAATCCGGTATTGTTCTATTCGTATTAGAAAGCTCGTATATTCTATACTGTCCATTTGCACGGCTTTAAAATAGGTATTGAGACTCATCGAATCAATAATAGGCTTCCATCCATAGCTTGCAAATTCCCAAGCAGGGTCTCACAAAAGAGCATGTTCCCAGTCAATAATTCCAGTTACGTTGATATCTTTTACAAGTACATTTGATGGATTGATACAGTCTCCGTGAATTAGTGAATTCCTTTCAGGATAAGAAATAGTGGAAAGAATATCGAAAAATATCTCTTTTTCAGGAAATAAATTCGAAACTTCTAGCCATTTTGGTACTGAAATTTCGAGGAAGTTTTTCCATGAATCTTGAGTTCATTTTGGGTTTCAGTCGTTTCAGAGGAATAATTTTCCTCCACTGTCTAAGTTTAACTTGTGTATTATACTAATAGTCCGCAATAGATTTTCAAAATAAATACTTCTATCTTGAACGAAAATCGAATCTATTATCTCTCAGGAACAGAGCTGTCGAACTCAAGCAGGAAGTCCATCGCACTTCTCCTGTACGGTCACGATGCTATCTTCTATCAGCTGAATCAGTAAGAGATTACCCGTAGGAATTTCGATATTATTTTTCAACAGAATCTTGAGAGCCTGAAATGACTGATACAACTCAGGGTTTGTTCATTTTCTAGTATGAATCATCAATATCCCAATATTCGACGCCACCTCATATACGGTACTCATAAAACCTTGGTAGGCGTGAAGTTGTAAGGATTGGATATCTATGATAATTCCTGACGCTTCCAATTCTTTTCTGATTGAATGAATAGTGGTCGCATTGAGCATAATTACTTAGTCACGATTTCTCCAGGAAGCGTGCTGCCATCGGTCGGTATGGTACGACCTGGATAGATAAGCGTATTGATACCGAGATGAGCCCCATCACCGATAATGGTTCCGAATTTTTTTCTTCAGGTATCGATGAGATTTCCTTTATTCTGAACTCGTATATTGGCTCCATCGTGGCGAAGGTTTGCGACTTTCGATCCACCTCCGATATTGACATGGTTTCCTATGACCGAATCTCAGAAGTATGAGAGGTGAGGAATCGAAGAAGAGTCTCCAATATAACTATTTTTGCACTCAACAGATGCTCCGATCTTTGATCCTTCGCCGATACTCGTATTTCAGCGTATATAGGCGTTTGGTCCGATGACAGAGTCTTTTCCGAAATATACATTTCCTTCTATGTAAGTTCCAGTTTTGAGAATGGCTCATTCCTCTATATATACGCTCCCTTTTATCGTGACTCATTCTTCCACTATTCCTTTGTTTATAGTTTCTGTGTAAGATCCGATAATATGATCATTCACCTTCAATAGATCCCAAGGGTATCCTATGGAGAGCCATTTTCATGTAGCTTCTATGATCGAATACTTTCATGAACGGATGTAAAGGTGGATGAGGTCCGTGATTTCGAGTTCTCCTCTTGGGGAGAGCTTGATTTGACGAAGGTCCGAAAAAATAGAGTTATCAAACTTATGACAACCGATATTTACGAGATTGCCGAGGTTCCTATCGGTAGGTTTTTCTATGAGTCCCGTCACATTCCCTATGCCATCTTGAGTAAAAATTCCAAATAATTCTGGAGTCTCCGTTTTTTGTACGAGAGTGGTAAATCAAGTACTGTTTGCAAGCTTGAGCAAATCTGCTGCCTCATAGATATCATCACCGGAAATCACCACAAAATTCCCTTGTATTTTTCCATCAAGAGAGAGGATAGCAGCTCCTGTTCACATTAATTCCCCGGTTTGTTCTATATAGTGTATCTTTTTTCCTTTATAATTTTCACCAAAATAAGCGCGAAAGCACTCAGATTTATACTTCACTATCAAATAAATATTCTCAAAGTGCTCGATAATATCTTCAATATTGTGTTCTATAATTGTTTTTCCACAAATTTTCAGGAGCGGTTTTGGAGTCGTATCTGTCAGTGGCCGCATACGAGATCCCTCTCCCGCTGCCATGATTACGATATGCATACTTTTGGAATATGGAGTAAATACTTATGCGAGGATAATACAGTTCGTCTTATCAGGGGAGAGATCCGTTTCTTTGAGTTTACGCTTCAAAGTCGGTTCATCAGTGACTCCCATCTGAGTTCCGATCTCATGAGCTCCAGCACCATAAGCGACAACCAGTCGTGGCTCAATCTGCTCGATCATCGCAAGGGACTCCTTGGTTCCGGGAAGGATCAAGATGTCGACATCGCCGAGGAACTCTAGGCTTTCACTCGAAAGCTCGATCTTCGCCACGGGGATATAGGCACACATATTTCCTTCGACTCGAAACTGAGAAATAAGAAGCCCATCTTGACTCGCGACGTAGGAGAGGAATCCTCCTTTCTCATATTCTCCAGGCATTTCGAGGAGCATACCGTCGAGAGTGACTGAAGATTCTGAAAGTGAAATTCGTTTTTTTTCAGCATCGATATGAAGGGCGGAACCGTCAAAGTTAAATTCCATAGGGGAAAAGTTAGTTCATAAATTGGATATTTTTTTCGATGAATCAGACGACATTGGGTTTGATATAGGTATTTTTTAGTCCCTCTATCGAGAACCATTTGTATCCGACAAACCGCTCTTCCTTTCTCGGAGAGGGCTCTTTACGTCAGGTGTATTTGACGAGAAACAAGTATACATCCTTGTTGATCACTGGACTTCCTTCGAGATATGTGGCGATAAAGGAATAGTTTATTTTGTTCATAAACTTGATAACTTCGAGTTCTGAATGAGCGAGCCCGGTTTCTTCTGAGATTTCTCGAAGTGCCGTTTCCATAGCAGTTTCATCGGTTTCTATATGTCACTTGGGAAGGACATATTCCATATCTCATTTGGCATTTTTCCAGGCAAGCATCAGTATCTCGATTTCGTGATTCCGTTTCCGGTACACAATACCGCCAGCACTCTTTTCGTAGAGTTCTGTCATAATAGTAATAAATATAAGAAGAGTATATACAATTTTCCTAAAAACTCAAAAATAAACACAAACTACAATAACAAATATACATCCCTTTACGAACGATTGGCTTAATATAGACCTCCTGCTCAGACTTATATTATGTTGAGCTTACCGATGTCCATAAAGATTTACTCCTTTTTATAATATCCAATACAAATATGTTTTCAAAAGTTGCAATTCTCCACTTTTTCCCTAGACTCCATTCTAGTATTCCTTTATTTTTCTGCTATGCGATTTCGCATTGATACCGAACTCTTCCGAAAGGCTATAGAAATTACGAGTCACGCTACGACAGCCTCAAACCTTACACCGATTCTTGAAAATATCCTCATCGAAGCCCAGTATAAAAAACTCATCGTCACTGGGAATAACCTCGAAATGGCGATAGAATATATTATCGAAGAGAAAATCGACGTCGAAGTGGAGGGGAAGTTCACGATTTCTTCTAAATTTCTTACTTCCTATATTGCGCTTATTAGTGATAGTGAGGTTTCGGTAGAGCTTGATTCCCATGGGAGCTTTATATTCAAAACAAAGTCGAGTGAAACCAAGTTCAAAGGAGTAGGTGCAGATAAATTTCCCGTTATCCCGATCCTTCATACGACTGATCCACTCTCGATCGAAGGACGAGATCTCAGACAAGCCATTGATAAAACTATTTTTTCCACTGCAGAAGGAAATATCCGACCGATGCTTGCAGGAATCTACCTCCGATCCCTCGATGGAGTGCTCATATTTGCCTCGACCGATAGCTTCCGTCTTTCCGAGTTTCGTATACGAGTTACCTCTGTTAATATTGTTACTTCGATCATCATCCCGACCAAGACCGCTCTGGAACTCTCCCGAATTATTACAGATGATGCGAAGGATGTGAAGCTTTTTATCCATGAGAACCAACTCCTTGTTACCTCGGGTAATATTCGACTCTCCTCACGACTTCTTTCAGGAAAATTTCCTGAATATGAAACATTTTTCCCAACCGAATATAAGACTAAATCTGTCCTCCTTCGAAATGAGCTCATCAATGCCCTGAAGCAATCCAATCTCGTCGCTCGAGAAAATAACTATAATACCCGAATGCGGTCGCTCCTCGAAGGTTCAGTCGAAATCTCTACAGGTGATACCGAAGTCGGGAAGAGTAATGTCACACTTTCCGCTTCAGTTGAGGGAATTGCGGATATCGTCGGACTCAATGCTCAGTACCTCCTCCATGCCCTTGGCGTCATGAAAGAAGATTATATCAGCATGGAGTATAAATCCGCCCTTTCTCCCATAGTCCTCAAGTGAGTTCCTGCGGAGAGTGGAAAGTACGGATATCGACACCTGATTATGCCACTGAAGATTTAGATTATAATTTAGCCCATAGTAGTATAAAGTTTTCAATCAATCAAGTTGATTATCAATTTTTTACTTGAAAACTTGATTACTTGATAACTCATTCCTATGCTTACCCAACTCAAAACACTCGAATCCTCTGCCCTGCATACGATCCCACTTCTCGAAACAGAAGAGGCACTTATCGATTATAAGAATTCCCTCCTCGGGAAAACCTGAGAACTGACCAATATTCTCAAATGACTCAAGGACCTCTCGATCGAAGAGAAGCAAAGTCTCGGAAAAGCGTCCAATGAATTACGTGACCTTCTTACAGAGGCATTTGACGTGCAAAAAACGGTGATTGCTCGGAAAGCGATTGAAGCACAGATAGCCAATGAATGGGAAGATGTTACGATTCCCGCTTGAGGAGAGACTCCCCATCTCCATCCGATTACTCGAGCTCGTATGGATGTCGAGGATACATTTCGTCGCATGGGATTCGATATCTATGAGTCTGATGAGCTAACGACTGAGTATCTTAACTTTGATGCGGTTAATGTAGCGAAAAACCATCCAGCTCGCGATATGCAGGATACGTTTTGGCTGGAAGGAAAAGGAAATGTTCTTGCAACACAGACTTCATGCATGCAGAACTTGATTATGCGAAACAATACTCCACCGATTCGAGCGATTATCCCCGGACGCGTGTTTCGAAACGAGGATGTCGATGCAACCCATGAGAATACTTTTTATCAGGTGGAGGGTATCGTCGTGGATCGCGATATCAGCATCGGACATCTGAAGTTTACGATCAAGACGATGCTCTCTGATCTCTTTAGTCGGGAGGTTTCGATTCGTATGCGGCCAGGTTATTTTCCTTTCGTCGAACCGGGAGTAGAAGTCGACTTCAGTTGTCCATTTTGTGAGGGAAATGGCTGCAAAATCTGTAAAAAATCCGGATGGATAGAATTCATGGGAGCGGGCCTCATTCATCCAAACGTTATCCGAGAAGCAGGACTTGATCCTACTATTTATAGTGGCTTTGCTTTCGGATTCGGACTCAATCGTCTCGTCATGATTCGATATGGAATACCGGATATGCGTTATTTCCAGAATCCAGATGTACGATTCCTCTGACAATTCTAGAATGACTATATGTTTTATATTCCGCCGTAGAGTTTTGGTTTTTTTATATCCAACAAACTAACGTACTATTAAACTAATAAACTAACAAGCTCTCCACTATTCTGGTTTTATATTTGCACATTTGTCGATTATAGGGTATAATGACACCAATAATTTGCGAATATGTCACACCTTGCCTTTCGAGAATACATCGAATCTCAATGAAGAACACTGAGTGCTCCTGCCTTTCTCTGAGGCCAACAGAAAGCAGAAGATTATGATAGTCTCAAGCTCAAGTATCTTCAGACTGGTGGCAATTCAGATCTCATAGGATTTGCAACTGATGCTGAGATAAATGTTGCGTTATCAAACCTTTGGAGTGAAAAAATAGCAAATATAAAACCTAAATTGTTCAAATCTGAGTATGGACTCTTTGAAGAATTCCTCAAGCACCTAGCACTCAATGTGGGGGACCTTTTCAAGGCAGATAAACTCGCAAAACTTCTCGGATCCTCGAGACGCAAGGTATATAAATATATGGAAATTCTCGAAGCCGAGGGAATGCTACTCCATCTGCACCCATTCTACGAAAATACTGAGACGGAACTCTCTCGTCATGAGAAGATATATTTTAGTGATCTTTGTTTCCTTCATGCGATCCTAGGTCCTATTTACTACTTCGGAGATACGAAGAAGGGGATCATCGAAAACTTCGTGTTCCTCGAACTCCGACACAAGCTCGACGCGAGTCATGAGATATTTTTTTACCGGAAAAAATCACAAGCAGAGCTCAGTTTTATTCTGAAGAATCTTGAGCACAACCTCCTGACTCCCGTCGATGTCGTCGTACGATCTACCGATGCGGTTTCCCAAGCGGTCAAAACCTTCGATGCGACCTACCATGATCGAGTTGAACACTATATGATCCTGGATGAACATACGGCTGCTCAGAAAATGTACAATGAAACGGCAGTATTTTTCTTACCGCATATTGCGATATAGAAAAAATGAGAAGCTTATAAATACCTGAAGTGTGTAAATTCTATATATGGTAATTGCCTAACATATGTGTGTATAATGATTACTGAGTCGAAATCTTCTCAATTGGTTTGAAAAAAATAGATTTCATAAGTCCGAGTATCAGAAGAAGAATATGACTTATGGTTTACCAAAGCGAAACTATAATTTTCTTACAACCAATCCTCCTCGGAGGATTTTTTATATTCTAAGAAAAACTTGCAAAATGAGGCCATATTTATATACTCACCCGCGATTTACTATACTATGTCAGCAGAACTTGCCACATCCGTAGCCGAACACGCCGGTCCACATATCGCTCCAGCGAAGGGAGTTCCGATTCTCGACTGGTCAGTCGGGGGAATTCATATTACCAATACGGTATTTTCGACATGGATCTTTATGGTACTTCTCGCTGTTCTTATAGGTATTCTTTATATGGCCATCACGACTGATAAGATGCCGCGAATGAGAGCTTTTGGACTCGATGTCGTTCGTCGAATCTTAGCATACTCTGTAAGTCTTATCGGAGATGAAAAGATCGCAAAACGGTACTTCTGGCTCCTCGGAGGTCTTATGGTCGTCATATTTGTTGGGAATCTCTTCGGCCTGATCCTCGACTGGCTCGTTCTCGTCTCGAAAGATGAATGGCTTGGCGCGTATCTGAGGCCGATTTATTCCGATCTTTCTACTACTCTCGTATTCTCATTGACCGTTATCCTCGTCGCTCAGATCACCGCGATCTGGATGAAGGGTCCTGTAAATCACTTTAAGCACTACCTATTCAACTTCCACTGAGATACTATCGCTGAGAAGTATGTCAGCGTATTTATCGGTTGGCTTCACTTTGCTGGAGAGTTTATCCGTATCGGCTCACTCTCGATGCGTCTCTTTCTCAATATTTTTGTTGGCGCGATCCTCATCGCGGTGGTGGTCTATGTTGGAGAAATGATACTTCCTCAGTACACCGGAGGACTCTTTCGAATCATGGCGGTTCCATTCTGGTTCTTCGAACTCCTCGTCGCGTTCCTCCAAGGATATATCTTCATGACCCTCTCGTCTCTCTATATCAGAGAGTCACTCCCTGAAAAAGGAGCCCACCATCACTAAACATTAGAGAGAAGGGAATACCCTTTCTCCCTGATGTTTACGAGTCAACCGGATACTTCCTCTCCGTACCTCTGCCACAGGATTCTATTTTTTCACTTTTTTATTGTATGATGTATCTTCCTTTTGCCCTCATCGGTGTTATCGGTTCTGGAGTTGGTATCGGTCTTATCGGTATGTGAGCGATGCAAGCTATCGGTCGCAATCCTTCTGCCTCTGGAGATATCAATGCGAAAATGCTTACGGCTATAGCACTCTGTGAAGTTCCGGGTCTTCTTGCTTTTGCTGCCCTTTTCCTTGTAAAATAATTCATAAACGTTAGATGAAAACGAGTCGAGAATACTATTTATAGAATCTCTCTTGTATTCAGTATACGTAACTCATTTTCCCTATGGATACTCTTATAGACTATGGATCGCTCATTATTCAAGCGATAAACTTTGCTATCGTAGCCTTCGTGCTTCGTAAGTTTTTTTTCGTACCCTATCTCAAGTACCTCGATGAAGAGGTAGAAAAACATATTACACTCGAAAAGAAACTTGCAGATTCTGAGAGCATCGTCCATGCTGCACAGTCGGAGGCCTTGGATATCGTAGAAAAGGCGAAGGTTGATGCTAAAATGATAGCTTCGGAAATCGTCGATAATGCTCATCGTGAGTGAGGAGAAATCGTCGCGCATGCCAACAAAGATGCTGATGCGGCAAGATCAAAGGGATTTTCTGATATTGCACTCGAGCGTAAAGAACTCTACAGAGAGATCAAAACTCGAGTGATGGATGTGGCATTGAAGCTCAATGCCAAGCTCTTCATCGATCCGAAATCTCATAAAGAATTTATCGAAAAAAATACTGCTTCCATAGAATTGTAAGTATTGAAACAAAATAGCAGACTCCAGAAACTCTTTCAAAAGCACTCTTCCTATGACTTTCAAGATCGCCACTCTCTCACGAGAGGAAATAACATTCTCACTCAAACTCCTCAAAGAGTATCGAAATGCTCTCAAGCAGATAGGAAACCGTGCGTCTCTCTCAGATATTGCTTTTCCGAAGGTGCATATCCGTGTCGAGTATGCTCCACATGCTAGTATGGATCATGCGAAAAAAATGGTCGAATCTCTTTTTGGCCGCTTTTTCCAAGATATTTCATATGTTGCAGAGACAACCGAGTTTACTGAGAATCCTAAGCTCTCTGGAGGTATTCGACTCTTCGCTGGAGATGAGATGATGGATATTTCCTTTGATCGCTTCCTTCCTATACTAAATCAGTAATACATTCTTTAAATCCTTTCCCCTCACCCTTTAACTTTCAACCTCCGCATATGTCTTCTTCTACTCAGATCGTCGATGGTCTCATCAAACAACTCGAACAACAGATCGATTCAGTCGATATTTCTCCAGAACGTGTCAACTCAGGAACGGTAGTATACCTTGGTGATGGTATTGCTAAGGTTGTCGGCCTTCGAGAAGTCGCCTACAACGAGGTCGTTGAGTTCGAATCTGGAGCCCGTGGTGTTGCCATGAACCTCGAAGAGCACTATGTCGGAATCGTGATCCTCTCAGGATTCGCGACGATTCGAGAAGGGATGATCGCAAAAGCTACCAAGAAAATCCTAGAAATTCCAGTAGGGGAAGCTCTTCTCGGACGAGTGGTCGATGCACTTGGAAATCCGATCGATGGACTCGGACCGATCAAAACCACTGAGCACTATCCAGCCGAGCGTGTGGCTTCAGGAGTAATGACTCGTAAGAGTGTCCATGAACCGATGGCTACGGGTATCAAAGCTATTGATGCTCTTGTACCCATCGGACGAGGTCAGCGAGAACTTATCATCGGAGATCGTCAGACGGGGAAAACACAGATTGCCATCGATACGATCCTCAATCAGAAAGGGAATGGTGTAAAGTGTATCTATGTGGCTATTGGACAAAAGGATTCTAAGGTCGTCGCTATTGCGGAAGAACTCAAAAAAGCCGGAGCCCTTGATTATACGATCATCGTCAATGCAGGAGCCTCGTCTCCAGCAGCGATGCAGTGGCTCGCACCCTATGCAGGATGTGCGATGGGAGAATACTTCATGTATAAAGGAGAACATGCTCTGATTATCTATGATGATCTTTCGAAGCATGCGAACGCATATCGAGAAATGTCACTCCTCCTTCGTCGTCCACCGGGACGTGAGGCCTATCCAGGAGATGTCTTCTACCTCCACTCTCGACTTCTTGAGCGTGCTGCGAAGCTCAACGATGCTCTTGGTGCAGGATCTCTTACGGCGCTTCCGATTATCGAAACTCAAGGAGGAGATGTATCCGCGTACATCCCAACCAATGTGATTTCTATTACCGATGGTCAGATATTTCTCGAATCTGGACTATTCAATGCCGGGATCAAGCCCGCGATCAATATCGGACTCTCGGTTTCTCGAGTGGGAGGGTCAGCACAGACGAAAGCGATGAAGAAAAATGCTGGAACTCTTAAGTTGTCCCTTGCTCAGTACCGAGAACTCGAAGCATTCGCTCAGTTTGCCTCAGACTTGGATGCTGATACGAAGAAACAGCTCGAACGTGGAAAACGCATGGTCGAAATCCTCAAGCAAGATATCTACTCTCCGGTCGCTTTCGAAAAACAGGTTGCCCTTATCTTCGCAGGATCAAACGGTTACCTCGATGCTATAGATGTCAGAGATATTCATCAGTTCGAATCTATCCTCTTTGCTGGACTCGATCGAGAGGAAAAAATTCTCACTTCCATACGAGAAACAAAAGACTTTGGTGATGAAACGAAGGCCAACCTCAAAACCTTTCTCGATGAGACAGCACAGGTTTTTGCGAAGAGAAAATAGATAGTTTTCAAGTTATAAAGTTTTCCATTCATTAAAAACTCATAACTCATAACTCATAACTTCCCCGTATGCCCTCAGGTAAAGAAATAAAATCCCGAATCAAATCCGTCAAAAATACTGGTAAAATCACGAAAGCGATGGAACTCATTTCGACGGTGAAGATGAAAAAAGCACAGGAAAGCGTCGTCTGACTTCGGCCGTTTGCTCTGGCAGCTCTTGAGATCCTTGGGCGAGTAGGCCACTCTACTGAAACTTTCGGCATTTTTTCAAGGAACTTTCCCGAAAGTAAAAAGGAAATCATCATCATGGTAGCGGCCCAAAAAGGCCTTTGCGGAGGATATAATATGAATGTTTTCAAAAAAGCGACTGAGTATATCCGAGATGATAATGAAAGTCCCTTCACCCGTCACTATGACTATGTAGCGATTGGAAAACGAGGTCGAGATTTTATCCTTCGAACTGGCCAGTCTCTTATTGTCGATTTCTCGGATGAGATGAAGGATCCCCTCACACAGGCAGAAACCCGACGAATTGTTAGATTTTTGATTTCAGAATGGAAAACTGAGAAGTATTCGAAAATATCCGTCGTTTACAATCACTACGTCTCTGCCATCAATCAAGTGCCAACTATTAAGCCGATTTTCCCTATAGTTCGAGAAGATATCATCGCGTTTCTCGAGAAAGTGACGCCTGGCGTCGAGCGGACTTTCGATTCGACTGAGTATACCATCGAACCGAGTCATGAGGTCATCTTTGAATCTGTAATCCCGCTTATCCTCGATACGATGCTTCACGAGACCCTCCTCGAAGCGAAGGCGAGTGAACACGCGGCTCGAATGGTCGCGATGAAAAATGCGAAAGATAGTGCTAATAAAAAAGCGACTTCTCTCACCCTTGTCTACAACAAAACCCGTCAAGCTGCTATCACAAAGGAAGTATCCGAAATCGTGAGTGGAGTGGAAAGCATGAAAGACTAATTGAAATAATCTTTACTTGAATGTATGAAATGATTACTGCTGTCCGCTATCATCTCTATTATAGGTGTCACTTCATTCGTATATGCTGGGGATGATATGAAAAAGCAATACCAACAATGGTCGATGGGGATTGAAGCCTATAGCTATGTAAATCCAAGTGACAGAAACGATTGCATTAATCTCTCGAGCGATGCTGTTTCAAATACTGGAGATTTACTGAGTACGCTCGTGGTCTGAGATATCTCGACGGATTATACACATAAATCTGGATCTCTTAAACTGAAAGCCTATACGCCGAACTATCTTTTGAAATTGGACTCATTGTTTGCAAAGCAGACAAATAAAAAATTTGGCACTAATTTTTATAGTAATTATCTTTGTCATGTATCTTCAGAACTGGATACTCTCTATTGACGCTTATATTCTGAGACAAGAGACAGTGATGAAGGGTATCTCGTTATCCGATATAAAAATATAGTCCGTTTTTACTCAGGAATACGTGGTTATAATACTACTGTTACTGGAGGAGATGTGAGTCATTGCGGGGCTTCATTATCTAAAAATAAAAAATCCATCCTTTGGTCTTGTATGGTTGGCTACAATATGGAGACCTTGTCTGGACATAATAAAGTAGGGTCTTCCCCAGTTACGGGTTAGTTTTTCGGAGTAATTTTAAGATTTCTTTGTAGATATCTTTTCAGTTTATACGACAATTATATCTAAATTCAGAT
>JAYVJC010000004.1:0-5896 GCA_043769645.1 Candidatus Altimarinota bacterium | reverse complement strand
ATTTAGATATAATTGTCGTATAAACTGAAAAGATATCTACAAAGAAATCTTAAAATTACTCCGAAAAACTAACCCGTAACTGGGGAAGACCCTATTTTTATATGAGTGCTTCTAATCTGTGATCAAAATCAAGTGATCCACTAGGATCAACTATATTTGCACTATCTCACTTGACCTGAACTGCATGAGAAATGGTAAGGCAAATATCAATGAACGTATTCGAAGCTACAGATGAATCAGTAGGGAAAGATTTTGCTGGATTAAAAATAGAAAAATCTGGAGGTTATTTACCGAGAAATTTTCATCTTTCAAATTGAAGAGCAAAAACTAAAGGAAACTTCTTTGGAGCTGAATATGAATGTGTTGACGGTGATAAAATAGGATCATTCAGGCTTTATAATACTTACTGGTGAACTGCGTACAATGAATTTCAATCAGAAACTTTATGAATAACTTTAGCTCAAATAGAAAGTATGTCAGAAGTTGGTTGGAAGTATTGATTACGATTAGAACCTCTAGAATGAAGTACGCTTATTTGAATTCGGGATTTAGAAAACTTTATAACATCATTTGTAGCATATTTTATAAAGAAACACAATATTTCCTGGAGGGAAGTCAGCGTCATAGAAAAAGAAGAGGAATGATATAAATTTTCTGTTCCAGACTTACCTGTGCAGTATGATGAAAAAGAAAAGGAGGAAGTACTTTTCTCTCTACGACGTTGAAACCAAGGTGAAACAATTTACTTTACAGATCTTACACCACTTCATCCAGATTTTATACAAGAGCTTCTTTTATCTCTTGATAGAAATTTTTGACACTAAAACTTCCTATATTTTCTCCCCCGTAGCTCCTCTGGAAAGTGTTCTTGGGAGCTTTTTTTCTCGGGAAGATCATGCGCATACTCATACCCTTTTCCGTATCCGGCTTCTTTCATGAGGCTGGTCGGAGCATTGCGAAGGTGCAGCGGAACGGGGAGATTCCCATACTCCTTCACATCCTTACACATCGCTTGCATGGCAACATACACCGAGTTATCCTTCGGAGCTGCAGCGAGGTGGTACGCAAGCTTACAGAGGGGAAGTTCACACTCTGGCATCCCCATCTTTTCACAGATATCGTAGACACTATTGGCAATGATCATTGCCAGTGGATCGCCAACTCCGACATCTTCACTGGCGAAGTTAAGCATTCGTCTCGCGACATACCTCGGATCCTCGCCTCCGGCAAGCATTCGCCCGATCCAGTAGATCGCAGCATCTCCATCGCTATCTCTGAGAGATTTGTGCATAGCGGAGATGAGATTGTAGTGTTCTTCCCCATCTCGATCATACATGAGCGATTTCCCTCCGGCATCGAGGATGGTTTCACGAGTGAGTGCTCCCTCGCCCTGAAGCACACAAGCCGTTTCGAGAAGATTGAGCGTATTACGAAGATCCCCGCCTCAGAGAGAGGCGATGAGTTGTAAAGCTCCTTGAGAAAGGAGCTGTCACGAAGTGACTGAGGATTGGAGTTTCTGAAGCTCTAATGTTTTTTTCATGATGATATCTTGAACTCATTCTATATTTTGAGTTGCATCAACATTGGTAAATCGTAAAACTGTCACATCATTTTGTTCCAAATCTTTCGTTCTTTGTTCGTCATAGTCTTTTTGATCTGTATGAGAGTCTCCATCTATTTCTATAGCGAGCCGTAATTCTTGACAATAAAAATCTACTATATAATCAAGAAGGGGCTTTTGTCTAAGAAAACGAAATCAGCCAAGCCTATCTCATTGAAGTATTTTATACCATATATTCTTTTCTGGTCAGGTCATTTCTTTCCGTAATACTTTTGCTTTTTCTTCGAGATCAGAACGAAATGAAATATGTTGTATTCCAAGAGTTGCCAATCCTCCGCCTCGTTCCTCGGCACCTCCTTTCTCAAGGAGGCAAATACCTGGATACCTCTCTTGTATTTTTGCCATATTCCTCTCAAGAAACTCTATGATCTCTTCTTCAGTAATAGGCTCAAGGATGTACGTTCGACAGCGTGAGAGGAGGGCATTGATGACCGTAAAACTCGGATTCTCCGTCGTCGCTCCGATGAGGGTGACGATTCCCTTCTCGACGAATGGGAGGAGTACATCCTGTTGGCTCTTCGTCCATCGATGGATCTCATCGAGAAAGAGAATAGTTTGTTTTTCTTCCCGATAGTTTTTCTGTGCCTTCGCTATGATCTTCACGACGTCTTCCTTCTTCGCCAGCACGGCCGAAAGGTGGAAAAATTCGGCATGGAGAGTATTGGCAATCACGCGAGCGATCGACGTCTTCCCACATCCGGGAGGCCCCCAGAGGATCAGGGAAGGAAGACGACCTCACTCGATGAATTTCCGAAGAGGCTTCCCAGGACCGATCAGATGAGATTGCCCTACGAGGTCATCTAGTGTTTCTGGGCGAAGAAGCGATGCAAGAGGCGTGAGGAGGGACAAAAGTAGAATTGATAAAAACTACCATATTCTACTATCGTTTCGATTTAATACAAGATATTAAAAACCTAGAAACTAGAGAACGGTATTATTGATAATTGAATTTGGTTTTCTTTTTTTCTTCGCTTCATTCCGAAAAAGTTTCTTATTCAAATCCCTATTGTTCTATTAATCATATTTTAGTTATTCGTCATTCGTAATTGAACTGGTGCCCAGAAAGGGATTTGGTCGCTCTTCCGGCCGCGACCCGCCTCTCCTCGCTGTCGAAGTGACTAAGGTCACTTCTCCTCTGCTCGGATTCAAATCCCTAAACTCCAATTATTCATAACCGATTATTCATTCTTTGCTTTTAAATGGTGCCCAGAAAGGGATTTGAACCCTCACACCTTGCGGCATACGCGTCTGAGACGTACGTGTTTACCATTCCACCACCTGGGCATACTATTTTTCTGTATGGTTATTGTCCGTGTACCCCTCTCCGTTACACTCCGGGGGTATGGCTCTCGAATTCTCGTTATCACTCGTTTCGAACCGCACATCTCCCATTCCACCAGCTTAGGAAAAAGAATGAGAACAATCCTCATATATCGATTATCTTCTCTATCGAACCTACGCTAATCCACCTGCACGTTTTGGAAGTCCTCGACCACTCCATCCTCGAGATACTTGTGAATGGCATTTTTCACAGCGAGAATTCCCATAAGCGAAGCATTCCTTCGGCGTGGAGAGATGCCATCACCGATAAGTTCTTTTACGTAGATTTCATCAAGACCGAGTATATCGAGAAGTGCCATCCCGACAAGCGCTTCTCCGACGATCGAGGTCACTGCCGTCGCGACAATCGACATATATCCATCAAAGGAGAAATCTATAAGTTTCCCGTCCTCAATCATCAAAAAAACTTCCACGACATCAGCGCACACTCGATTGGTTTCCCGATGGCGAATCGTAGCGTTTTCGAGGATTCACTTATTCGGTGGTTGTTTCGAATATTCGATGAGAAGGGCATTGGTATCCATGGCGAAATTGATTATATGAAACAAATAGAAAAGCACAAAAAAACTTCCTATTTTCATAAAAAGTTTAGATTTTTACTGGGGAGAGAGATGGGACTTCATGCTCTCCGCCGCATGCCGACTCTCCTCGCTTTCGAAATGCCATTCAAGGCATTTCTCATATACCGCTCGGATTCAAGTCCGAAGAATGTAAAAAATAAAAAACTTCCTATTTTTATAAGAAGTTTGGTTTATTACTGGTGCCCGAGATGGGACTTGTTCCTTTTAGTCGTTCCATTTCATTTCACTCCTTGCAGGAGACAGCTCGAACCCGAAAGCCAAATTCAATTGGCTTTCTTTTTTCTTCATTTCATTTCGAAAAAGTTCTCTGTTCAAGTCACTCTCATACAAATTATAAAAATAAATCTCCCGTTCTTTCGAACGAGAGCTTAATTTTTATGGTGCCCGAGATGGGACTTGAACCCACACACCTTTCGGCATACGCACCTCAAGCGTACGTGTCTACCATTCCACCACCCGGGCTTATATAGAGATGAGTTATAAGATATTAGTTATAAGAATTAGCGGGATTCAGAAACATGAGGTTGTTTATGACCTAAAACCTAAATACTAAGATCTAACTTCTTCTTACTTTTTGCTATCAACTGGTGCACGAGAGTAGGGTTCCAATGCTCTCCGCCGCATTCGGCTCTCTTCGTTCAGATATGTCATTCAAGACGTATCTTTCACTCAGATTCGAACCCGATCAGGATTCTGCCAAATATAACATTGAGTTTTGATTCTACCTTATGCTATCAACTGGTGCACCCAGTAGGGTTCGAACCTACAACCAACGGCTTCGAAGACCGCTACTCTTCCAATTGAGCTATGGGTGCAAATGACTCCTATCCAAACGCCTGCGGATTATAGGAATGATTTCGAAAAAGTAAAATTTATTTCTTATTTTAGGCGGCAAGTAATTGTTGTAGTACATGTTCTTCCCTTTCAACTAGGCCTAGGATTCGTTCTCTTGTCTCATTATGAAGTTGTTCGATGAATGCCCCAACAAGGTCATGTGGTAGTTTCTGAAGTTTTGAATATTGTTCATCTGTAAGCACTATAGCCACAGCTCAACTATACCTTTCCTTGATTCTGTGCGTTTTCATAAGACTTCAGTATACGATACTGTATCAATTCGAACAAGGCTGTAAAGATTCCTTTTCCCTCTTTTTATGAACTCACGTTCCTGGTGGGAAAAGTACCGCATAGTTATTTTTCATAATAGAAAAATTAAGGTATAAAAAATCCCCATACGGGGAATAGACTAATGCTTCTTGGTAATGTCGAAGAGGAGAGGAGCAGCGATACAGACGGAAGAGTAAGTTCCAACGATCGTACCATAGAGGAGGGCGAGAGAGAAGCCTCTGAGACTCTGTGGCCCGAAGAGGAACATCGAGAAGAGGACGATCACCACCGTTAGCGAGGTGAAGAGAGATCGTCTCAGAGTATCATGAATGGCCGTATCGATAAGTACTCCGAAGGATTGCTTCGCAGCAGCCTTTTCCTTCAGATTGGAGCGTATTCGATCCATAACTACTATAGTATCATTGATCGAGTATCCGAGGATGGTAAGCATAGCCGTGAGAAAGAAGGTATCGATTTTAAACTCTGGGAAGAAAAACGAAGTAATCACATAAAGTCCGAAGGCAACAATCACATCATGGATGAGAGAAAGTCCCGTTACCACCGCAAATGGCCAACTTGCCATCCCGGCGATCGAACCACGAAATGCATACTGGATATAGAGAGAAATGGCGATAATTGCAATCGTAAGCGTGATATACCCTGACTTCTTGATATAGGCCCCGAACGATTCTCCGATATTGACATGACGGGAGAGGGTGAACTTGGTACTATTGATAGAAGCGAGTTTTGTCGTCAGGTCATCTTTAAACTGAGTTTTCAGTGTTTCCATCTGCACATCAGTGACATTTTCCTTATTGAACCCGGCTTCGACCACCATGGTCTCTTGTCCAGCAATCTTATAGATATTAATATCGTTCATGACTTCCTTGGTACCGACTACGATCGTCTTTTTTAGATCGTCAGAAAGAGCCTTGACGACACTGATATCAGGACACACGGTTTCACAGGTATACTCGAGCTGGACTCATCACGTCATATCGATCCCGAGTCTCAGGTTAAAGAGGAGAGGTGAAAGGAGTGAAATGACGATAAGAGAAAGCGCGATACCGTAAAATTTCTTTCGAAAAGCAATAAACGAAAAAGTATTCATAAAAAGAAGTTATTCTCTGGAATTTATACGATGAAGCCCGAAAAAGTCAAAAGAAATGGTAGAATTATCTTGCGGTTTCGCCTATCTTAGGATATACTAAGCTAAGAAGAGCGCAAAGGAAAGCGGGAAACAAAACTC
>JAYVJC010000003.1:0-14733 GCA_043769645.1 Candidatus Altimarinota bacterium | reverse complement strand
CTGTATCTGCGAAGCCAAATGCTCAGTCACCGGCGGGAGACTATCGAGATGTAGTTATTCTTACCGTTACTGGTAACTTCTAGTCACTCACATCGTTTGCTCGAGTGTGATCCCCCTTTCTCTTACGAGAAGGGGGGATTTTTGATAGAGGAAAATAGAAGTCGAAGTAAAATGTTGCTTTCTTTTGAATTCAAAAGTCTTTTGTGTTAGAATACTTGTAGATTACGGATTTTTCGTAAAATACTTTGGTAATTCATTATTATGACCCCACAAGATATTATCAATGCCATTATTTGCTACTGTTTTCTCTGACCGGTAATTTGGCTCGCTCGAAAAAATCCAAATTTTTCTCACCCTTTTATCCAAGGACACGCTCGAAGATCAACACTGATCTTTGCAACGGCATGAGTTATATGGATTCTTTTTATATTCGCTCTGTGACCGATTACTCACTGGAGCATTGGTCCATTTATACTCTATGATATCCTTTTGTTTGTACTGGTAGTACTCTTTTTAGGAGTTCTCATATGGCATGCCTTTCGAGCTTACAAGGGAGAATTTGCAGATGAGGTCCAGTTCCATTCGATTCAAAAACTCCATGAAACTACGATTTCAGAGATGGGTATACTTAGTGAACGAGAAAAAATTATTATTATTCTTTCTTTCATACCTTTTCTTGGTATATGGATATCTTCTCGATTTCCACAAATGATGACCAAACAGGGGGAGAGCATTAGTACTTGGGCTTTGGGCGTTATCTTAGTCATTTCTATATGATTTCATGAATGATATACCACAGGACTTATCGTCACCCTTTGATATATTCTCTTTGTCGTCACCCTTGGGGTACAGCTCTTTGTGGGAGGAAAATGGATAGAAATGCATATACTGCGACTCCTTCCAGAGATAGGAGAGCTGAATATGAAAATTACCATACTCTATCTGTACAGTATCGAGATCTTCAAAATGATCATCTGAAAGCAAAATACTCGGTCATATCGTGATCTCTCTGAGGAATTACTTTCCCAAAAAGAATCAGCAACTCCTTCAGCCTTTCTTTTTTCACCCATGCTAATCGGTATTCCCATTCTCAACATAGTTACCATTCCTTCGTTTTTTATGGAAAGGTTCGTTCTCTGGAGGCATGCTCTCCTCCAAGGATACCTTATAAGTATTTTTGTTTGACTGACTCTTTACTTTTCTTGGAACCCGCTCTGGATAGTAGTACTTCTCATCCCTTCTGTTTATTTATTGAGCTATCTTCCTTCAAATACCAGTAGTTCATCTCCGATAATTGGAATTCTTGCGAATATCCTCAATACTCTGAGTTTCGGATTCTTTAGTGGAAAAGAAAAAATAAAAAATCTAAAAAAAACTACCGAGACCGTCGATTACTATTATGGAAAAGAAGAAGAAACAGCTTCGAACAGATAAGTTCACCACAAAAAAATCCTCACTCTTTCGAGTGAGGATTACATCCCTCTTATCCGTTGTAGATCATATTTTATCCCTGATGCAACAGGCTCTTTACTGGTACTACCAATATCAAGTGTAGCGAGTCGGACACCGTAGGTGACTATGGCACCCGCCCTAGGATGCGGTATAATTGTAGAGAAAAATACCGACCAGATGCACGTGAGAAGAGAGACGTTTTGGACTCATATATACTAATGATAGTCAAAAAAATTTCAAGAAAAAGTGAGTTGACTTTTGTATTTTCAAAAACTAGGAAATATCTTGTTACCATAATTTGACATATAAACAATATATGGATTGCGAGTTAAGCCCAACCTGTAGTAAAAAATAAAAATAAACAGTACAATATGTAGAATTTCATCTTTATTTTTTTGTAGGAAATTTTAGAAACCATTTGTGACAGACTGACTCATCAATCTAAGAAAGTATACTAGAGCACACAATAAAAAATAAAAAGAATATAGTGTAGGGTCTACATCTATACTTTCGTATCATTTATGTATTCAGTTTTCTTCGAAGAATCTTCCCTGTAAGAGCCCCGGATCCGAGTAAAAAAAGCAAGAGGCCTTCATCCGGAATGGAATTTTCAGGAGTAACCGCTGTAACTCATCATCTATCAAGAGTCACAAGTGGAAGTTTTTCCTTATTTCGTGAGTGAGAGGATTTCGATTTTACTTTCTTCTTTTTTAAAATCTTGGAGACAATAGTAATGAATTCCTGAGACCATATTTGATTTCCAGCGCCATCTCTCACAAGAAGTCGAGTTGATTTTTTTCCAAGAGGAAATCGAAATGAACGAGGATTTTTAGAAATATAGGGATCCTTTTCTCAAGCAAAGTACCATTCATATGTATATCCTGGGACTATTCCTTCAAGAGAAAAGTTAATACTACAGTACTTCAATTTTGTTCGACAAAAGTATGTATTCCCTAAAAGTTCAATCTCAGGTTTCTCACTCTGAAGCATGAGATTTGGAGGATCGAAAAAGACTATAGCCCGCATTTTCTTCTTCGTTTGACTAGAGTTTGTTGTACGAGATGGTACTCCTATGACTTCGATAGAAAGTACTTGCTCCCAGATAATACTTCCGGTCTCATCCTTCATCAGCACCGATACATCAGATTTTCCCAAGGGAAATGCATAACTTCTGGGATTTTTCGAAATATAAGCACCGGATTGATTCGGAAATACCCACTCATAGATAGCATTTTTCGTCGTATGTTCAAGGGAGAAATTGAGACTACACTTCGATTTTTGAGTTTCGCAAATATAACTACTTCAGGAAGCGTAGATGGTATCACTCTCGGTCTGAAGAAGAATCTCTGGGATGGTTATTCACTCGAATTCATCTCCCTTATATTCACTGTCGAGAGCTTTTGGACCTACCACATCGATCGTGTATTGGATCTCAGCCCAAGCTCAAGCCGTATCGATCACACGCAGGATGATCCTATGAAATCACCGAGTAAACGTATAGGTTCAAGGATCCTTCGAAGTCTTGGTTGCCTGGAAATCATAGATCCAGAGAAATCGGATAGCATCACCATCAGGATCATATGATTTTTGACCCGTAAAATTTACACTACAAGTCATAGCATAACAAATAAGATGGTGTTCGGAAGGTTCATCAAAGTAAGATTTCCACTTTCCATCATACTCGAGAACTGGCACGGGAGGATGATTGGTGTATCAGGCATTCAAGAAAGATGCAATAGAAGGATTATTATTGAATATAACTGGAAAGGTTACCATTACTTCTTTTCAAGAAGCTTTATGAAAGATGGAAAGTATCAAACTTCCTGATTCTACATAGTAAAGTGTATTTGGATTACAAGAATCATAGGTACCTGTTCAGGAAATGATACGACAGGTATAGTTTTTTGGAAGAAAAGATCCTGTAAAGAGAGACTCGAGTGTAAGATTGATTCGGCAGGGAAGATTTTTGGGATCACAGGAAAAAACACCACCTGAAAAAATAGCGTTACTCGGAGACTGAAGGATCGGGATAAGTTCTGGAAAAGAGACTCAAGAGAGGGATCACCCAGAAAGAGTAGGTTGACTCGAACCACTTGAAATAGAAGCAGCGCCTGATCATTCTTCAGGTGGTACTCCACCCACACCTCCCCCGAGGAGTGGTTTTGGAAATATAGAAAGGTAGTTACCAAAGGAGGTGATGAGAAAAAATGGCTCAGGGAGTTTTCCTCCTATCGATGTAAACCCGAGATTACCACTTGATTTGAGTCGGAGTTCGCTCGACGTCGAATTGGTAATTTTGAGATGTATTTTCTCGATATCTCCTTCTTGTATAGAGAGGATGAGTATATTTCCTGATAAAGAACCTGATAAAACGAAGCCTATTTTCGTATCTATTTTTGTGATAGAAAGTCATCAAGATGCAGAGTAAAGGGCAATCGATCCAGTATTCACATTCCCAGTAAGAACATACGGATAGTAAATTTCAAGCGTGTCTATCTTGCTATTTCCATCACTATCAGAGTAGTACATTTTCTCTGGAAGAAGAACGCCTGTTTCACTAACAAAAATCGGCGGAACTACCGTAGCTCAGGTTCAAGGATTCGAACCAGAAGCAGATAAACTAGGATCAGTAGTCCCGGTCGACGAGCCTCAAGGGGCACTTCCCGATCCCGAATCTCCTCAAGTACTCCCACTTCCAGAAAGAGATCCCGTATCAGTTGGGCTTGATCCCGAACCAGTAGAAATACCTCAAGATCCTGTCGTAGAACCAGTTCAATTCCCACTTCCTGTTCCAGATGTTGGAATAATCGAACCTGTATCTGAAGGAGGTAGTGGTGGAGTACAGTCTTTGTCTAGAATACTCGTATCGTAGATGGGAACTCCCTTCGTCGTATCCTTATAAGAAAAACTCTCTATCAGGGTGGATGAAGTATCATAGAGAAAGAGAGTTTCTACATCGTTATTGAGAACAATTTTAGAAATCGGACGCTCAAGTCGAAAGGTAGCATGAGAATCAATACTTGTTCCGGAAGGAAAGGTATATTTTTTTCCGGAAAGGTCTGAGATACTGTACTGAGTAATATCGACTCGTTCGCATTCAGTATTGTGAAGTTCGAGCCATTCGAGATTGGTATCGTCCACCGTATTTGGAAAAACTCCGGAGATTTCTATACTCGCGGAGGTCTCAATCACCCGTAATAAAACGAAGATGAAGAAGAGAAGACGATACATTTTCTAGGAAAATATATACTTTTTATTGTATTATTCATAAGAAGAAGTCAAGGAAATTCCGTGGTAAAAATAAGATTTTCTATTGACAATAGAATTGCAATTTTTCTAAATCTTTCTAGTATCTAGAATCTACGTTCACTTATCATTATCATAGTTTATATGAGATCAATCCTTCTCCGTCTCATCGACATCTATCAGAAATATCTTTCGCCCGATCACTCGATCTGGGCAAAAGCCGGAAATCATCCACCCTACTGTAAACATATCCCATCATGCTCGGACTATATGAAAGAGTCTATAGAAAAAAAGTGAGTTACCGTCGGTATCTGGAGATGAACCCTTCGAATCCTACGCTGTAATCCCTGGTCCAAAGGAGGATATGATCCAGTAGAGAAAGATAAAATAAAGTAGGCCAATATATCCCTTATATTTCTATAGTCTCCCAGCTATCGGCTCCTTACTATAAACTAGTAATTACTACAATTCCCAACTCAGACTATTTGTTTTTCGCAGATTTTTATAGCTTTTTTTATAGCAGGTTTGAGGTTTTCATTGATCTGAGAAAGCTTGATATGAAGGTCTACGAGATCGGTGATGATTTTAGTATCAGTCTCTGCTTCATTTCAGAGAAGAGATTTTGCCACTTGATACTCCTCGAATATCGGAATCGCTTGGACCTTTTGAGTTTGTATATTATTGATACGTTGGATCCACTGATCCGTCGTCTTTGATTTCGGAAGGAGAGAACCGAAAAACTGATCTACACGATTGCCGAGATCTGAACTTGTATTTTTCGTTCGCTGATTGAGGTTCTTATCAGCTTCACTATCTTTTGAGTTATTTCCTGTATTAGCATCAAAAGCCGCCACCGAAAAAAAAGTGATAGATACCGCCGTTCCGCCAATTCCTTGGTTTTGGAGTTCTTGCTTCAGAAGTCGACGAGCAAGATCTCGGTCTTGTATTTCCTTCGAATTATTTTCTAGGAGAGCCAGGGCTGATTTCCAAGAGGTAAGTCATTTTTCCGTAGATTTTCCTTTGAATTCTATCGCTTTCATCCCCTTATCTACGACCTTTTCCCAGCTCAGTTCTCCATTTTTAGGGTTACAGCTCGCGACAGCTCATGGCTGGTAGAGCGCACTCACTTCATCAGAAAAAGTATCAGGAACGAGGGAAAACTGGGATGGTCCAGGATTATCACCCACACTAACCCGCTTATAAAAAGATTCGATATTTTTATTATTTTGAATGAGAGAGTCAAATACTGCTTCTACTGTTCAACCAGAAAGCTTTCGAGTTATAGAAAGTCCATCATGGAGTTGAGCTGAGTCTACTACAATATCAAGTGCGCAATTTGATCCCATCGCGGTAAGCCGACTTATGATATTCCCCTCCAGTTGCTTGATCATACTCCCCTCTCGAAGCACTGATTGTCGCATCTCTCCCCTTCCTATCAGGGCGAAATTATACCGAAAGTCCACGAGGATATCTGCCATCGTGAATCCTTCATTGAAGCTCGAATCTATTCGTGACAGTGCACGCTTCCCTTGTCATTCTACTCACGATGCACACCTCGTTCTTGACGTTAACTGTGAAAGCTTTTCGAGTACTTTAGAAACATTCTTTTTATATTCAGCCATGGCAGGACTTGGTCATGATTCGATAACACATCCTCATGCTCCAAAAACTATCATCGAAGGTATGAGACAAAGGAGTATCGACGAGATGATGAGGTGAATGAGTTTCATAGTTACTTCTCAGAGGGTTTTTTCTCCATGCGATCCACGAGTGAGATGGTACTCTGGATACTATTGATAATCTGATTACTAAAGGCTTGGATTTCATTGAGATCTGTAGAAAATGAGCTTGAATAGTCCTTTCTTGCGAGCGTAATTTCATTTTCGATACATGTTTTTGATTGATTGAGCAGGTCTTCATCAGTCGGATTTATCTGAACTTTTCGATAGCCGAGAGTTTTGGTATCCGATCATTCTTTATTCATGTATGCTCACGCAGTGAAACTATTGGACTGTATCATCTCAGTAGAGCTCAAACCTGCCGTGGATGCTGCACAGCGCCAGAGTCGGTCCATCACTTCTTCAGGTCGTTCTTCAGTCTTAAGTACTTGTGTGCGCTGTGGCCTCTCGAAAAGAGCAGTCTTGAGACCACTCCCTTTGAAGAGTCCCTTGGTGATATTTTCGAAGAAGTTTGTCGACATATGCTTTGCCGTCAGATCAAACTGAGAAATTTCATTGATTTCTTTATATCGTTTGTTGAGAAGGGATTCTATAGCATACGAATTCCCTCATCAGAGGAGATTCATAGTACCAGGAATCATTTTGATATCAATACAAAAGAAGCTTGCACAATTGGGAGAATGAAAAAAATCTGCCTTCTCTGGTGTCGTCGGTCGAGAGCGTGGGGTAGCGATAGGATTTACTCTATTTGCATACATCCCTCAGACTCAGTTACTTCCGATATCTTGAGCTCCATAGGTTGTGAGAGAAGCGATCTCAGAAAGGAGTGATCCATCCGGATTCGAAAAAGGAATCGGATCACTCGTCCCACACCATCAAGTTGCAAGATTTTCTCCAAAGTTGACGGTGATAGGAGTCGACCCACTCGCCGTACTAAGGCCAGAAAAACTATTGGCATAGGTCATGTTCGGCAGTGCATTGGCTGGAGGATTAAGGAGGGGAACATTGTTCGAAAGGAGGTCAAAGAGTGACAGCTTTCCGATATTTTTTGTGCCATTATATGGGATTTTTTCGGTAAAAATGATACCATCTATTTTCGCTATATCCGAGATGATATCATAGTCACTATTATCCGTCGTACCATCGGTATAGATCCCTATAGAAGCAATCTTCCTCATATCCTCTCCTTGTTTGACCGCACTCGCTTGGACTCCTGCATACGTATCATTGATACAACGGAGAAGAACAATAAGAGCGTCCGTAGTGAGATTTTTTGCATCGACACTCGAGGTAATCCCCGCGAGTACTGTACCATTGTCATCTAGAATCTTCGAAAGAGGCACACCAGGTTTCATTTTTGTGTTGATACCGCATTTAGAGATAAAGTCATTGGTATCCTTGTATTCTTTGAGTCGGGTATTGATAAGTTTCTGCTGTATCGTGTAGTTTCAACGCTCGATCTGTGAATAAAAGTCGGTACTCAGTGCTTCGCCGAAACCTCCACTCTCCTCTGCAGAGGAGAGGAAAGGGAAAAAGAGGCAAATGAGAAGGACAAGTTTCTTCATAATCCTATGATATCAAAAAATGCTCGAAAAAGCAAATAAGACAAAAGAAAAGCCTTCCAAAAGAGGTGTGAATTTTTCTTGTCTTTTCTCATATTTTTCCTATAATCACCAGGTTCTTTATTTTTCCTATGAAACAAATAATTCTCATTGTGAGTACTCTCCTCTTGCTCACCTCTTGTTCCGCCATCAATACTGGGACCTGAAATGGTTCTGGAAGTACCGTTGCTCTCGAAATCGCTCCTCCGACACTCGGTTCCGGAGATCACAAACTCGATCTCTACCTCGACTATCAGTGCCCAGCATGTATTAATTTTTCGAAGACCCTAGGACCGATCGTAGAAAAACTCGCTGAAGATAAAAAGCTCCTCATCACCTACAAACAGTATCCACTGACAAAAATCCACCCGAATGCCTACAACGATGCGCTCGCTGCCCTCTGTGCTCATAGTCAGGGGAAATATCTCGAGTATAAAAAAACGATCTATGGTCTCGAAGATGAGCGTAAGTGAGCGAAGGTTACCGATGATGATCGCGTCAAACTCGCGACTGATCTCGGGCTCGATCAGGGGAAATTCAATACCTGTCTCGAGCAAAAAAACTATGCTGGACGAATTGCTACCGATGTGAAAGATGGAGATACGATCGGAGTTTCTGGTACTCCGACTCTTATCCTCGATGACAAATCTCTCGATCTTGGGATGTTCCGAAGCACTGGAATGTTCCAAGACTTCATGAACCGATATCTTGGAGTAACTACAAGTACTGGAGAAACCAGTACTGGAATGACGGGAACTGGGAACTAATATTTTTATTTCAAGGAACTATCGCTATAATAGCGATTCGAGTAAAGATTTACCTTGAATTAGGAATGAATGTTGTCAATAACTATTTTCTATAAATGGTCTCGAATTTACAAAAGTAATATTATCATCCCTTCCTACTGGATTAGCCACGCAAGAAAGATCAACATGAATTTCTGACCGAGATCATAGTGACTTAGCTAAGGATGCAGTATCTTTGGCGGAATCTCGTACACACATAGAGGCATGAACTCAAGAAAAAATAATACTTCAAGAAGAAAGAATCATTTTCATCGTTTCTAAATTACGATGGTAATGTGTTGCGTTTTCTCGTTCTGGATTGAGAAGTGAGTCAGATCATTTAAAAAGGTTTATCACTCTATCGCCTGTTATACTCGACAGCTCGTCGACTAAATCTCCACATCAAATACCTTTTACCACAACAACGTATCATCATCCCCGAAGTACTGAGGATGCTCTTGTGCATATATTTCAAAGTAGAGCTCGTCGAAAAGGCGAATATAGAAGTCCTTCTTTTTGAGGTAAAAATCAAGTCTGCATATCGACAACTATAAGACTTTCTTTATTATTTTGCATACATTTATATATAGTCAACTCCTTGCTTTTTGCAAGTTTATTGTTCCAGCAAGCCATCATTTTTAAGTTTTTTTATTTTCGAAGAAATGCTTTGGATATCTGAATTATCGATCACCACGTCTCTATTAAGAGGATTGAAATTTAAAAGTATTCTATTAAGCGCTCCGCGTAATATTGCTGAGCTAGTTTCGAAAACTAAATTGAGTGCTATTTGTATCTTTAATAAAATAGTATCTATATCGACAATTCCTCATTTACTGTTGTACGAAATTTCTCCAAGAAATCCAGTATTCTTGAGAAATAACCAATTGGATTCACTCAGTCATAGATACATCCGATTCATTTGTTCTCTATTTCATAAAAGTACTCTCATGGAATCTATGAATTGAGTCAGACCTATTCGGAATGTATAGCCTTCCAGAAAGTCGAGTAATCATCTATTTACGATTCATGCAAATTTATTGAGTTCAAGGAGAGTTAAGGCTTCTAATGGTATAAAAAGTGATCTCTTATAATCATTCGAGAGCCTATGAGCTTCTGCTATAAGAACACTTTGAGGAACATCAAAATGGTGTCTAGCGATTACTTGACGTAATACCTGGTCTAAGATTCAGTATTCTAAATCAGATACTCAGTCTACTAACTCAGAAGTCTCACCTGTTACTTTTTGTAAAAGTTGAGCCAGCTCATCACCTTGCATTTCTCAACTTCTTATTCTAGAATAATTGTTAGCAGTTTCTTTAATTTTTAACATACTATATCTTATAGTCAACTCCTTGCTTTTTACAAGTTTTTTTATATGATGCGCGAAATAAGCAGACAGATACATGCAGGTAGGTGATAGATTCTGCCTTTACTCTAAAGGATCTATCTGCTATCTGCTAAGCTCTACCTACTACAATCTATCTGCTATTCTCTACCTGCTACTACCTATGTTCTCCTTCTCAGCTATCAATCTCGGATGTTCCAAGAATCTCGTCGACCTCGAATACGCCATCGGGGAAATCCTCAAATACTCGGATCGAGCTCGGATCGAATATGTCGAGGACTCAGAGAGTTCTGAAGCGGAGTATGTCATCGTCAATACGTGTGGATTCCTCTCATCGGCTCGACAGGAATCTGAGGAAACCCTTTCGCACTATGATGCTCTCGGAAAGAAGCTCATCCTAATGGGTTGTTATGTGAGTGTGAAGGATGATGCCTTTCTCGCTTCTCTAAAAAATCTCCACTCGATCGTCCCCTTCATGAGCTACTCGGTGATCGAAGAACTCGTACTCGGGAAGAAGAGTAAGTTCAATCTATCAGCGATAGTAAAAGCCAAACAAGCTCACAAAGAATCCAAAGAAAAAACCCTCACGAACTACCTCGCCTCGATCGAAGCACCAGGAAAAGGAAAAAAAGCATTTGTCTGGCGAGGAGATGAAGTCCGTGCCTATATGCATGCGCCTTTTGGATACGAGTACCTCAAAGTCGCGGAAGGTTGTGATAATAACTGTACCTTCTGTATCATCCCGACGATCCGAGGACGTCAGCAGAGTCGTCCGATTGAAGCTATCCTCGAAGAGGTGAAACTGATGCTCAGTCAGTGAATCCAGGAAATCCAGATTATCTCGCAGGATACGACTCGATATGGAACGGATATCTATGAAGAAGCGAAACTCATCGAGCTCCTGGAGAAGATAGATGAAGTCATCGATGATTTTATCAAAATGAATAATACTCCAGCATCCCAGCATCCCACTTATCGCGTCTACTACCTCTATCCGGATATCTTGACGCTCGATCACCTCGAGAAACTCGCCAAACTCCGACACTTCCTTCCCTACTTCGATATCCCCTTTCAGCACGCGTGTGAAAAAATCCTGAAACTCATGGGACGCCACTACGATCGCAAACATATCGATGCCTTTATCGAGAAGATTCGCTCACTTAAGTGGCCATATTTTGACCAACTAAAAACACAACACTCAACTGGATCTCCATTTATCCGTACATCTTTTATCATCGGATTCCCTGGTGAAACCGATGAGGATTTCAGGATACTTACCGATTTCGTGGAGAAATACCGATTCGAATCAGTCGGTATTTTCCAGTACCATGATGAACCGCTCGCGACAAGCTCGAAGCTTCCAGAGAAGGTTGATGAAAGTATCGCAAAACTTCGTATAGAGAAACTGACTCCACTTCTCGAGTCTATTTATGAGGAAAAGAAAGCATCTCGGCAATGAAAGCTCCAAGTCTGATATATTATGGAACTCAAAACCGGAAACTCAAAACCGGAAACTGCCATCATCCGCCCAGAGCTCCATGCTCCAGAGATTGATGAGTATGACGAAGTATCTGTTGATTCTATCCTTGGGAAGGATTTATCTATTGGCCAGAGGGTCAGCTATCACTTATAGACTGTTTATATATAGAAACTTGTCGAATACTCTTCGCTAGGGCTTGGATAGGAAGATACGCATCTCATAGTGATTCGGCAACGAGACGCTGAGTCCATCCTTGGATATCGTGGATTTGATCCACAATGAGCAATGTTATTCATTTGAGATCTATAAACTTGGTGTTTGCTTGTAATAAAGTTTCAAATAGTTTTCTATATATATCGATTTTTGAAATACCGAGTCAGACTATCCTTTCATCATTCTCAAGAGAAAAATACTTTTCTACAAAAGGCATCAGAAGAATGATAACATTTCTATTCAATGCAGACAAAGAGGACTTTTTGGATGAATCAGATCGATATAAAATCCCTCTTCAGAGTATTTTTTCTGCTTCATCATTTTGATCTAGTATAGCTGCTTTGATAACTGCTGGTATATCGGCTACCAACTCTCGTGCGATCTCTGCAACAACGGTAAATTTGAAGGCGCTTCCGTGTGGTTCTGACTTCCCACTCGGCATATGATAGAAATTTTCTCATCATGTTACATTCCTCGATCATTTCACCCTGCCAACTGCTCCATTAATAGTATTCATAGGAAATTTTTTCCCTCTATATAACTATATAATCAACGAAGTCAATGTAATCTCACATTCCTCGTATTTTTTATTCTCGTTTTCCTCCTTATCGAAATCTATATACCTTGTCGATATAGATAATCTTCCAGCACTTCACTCCGAAATGGTATCCCCAGAGGAGGGCGACTCAAGTAACGATCGCATACGCAACTGGAGAACGAGCCGCATCGGTAAGGGAGATAATAAGCTCCATCGGAACGATGCGATAGAATATCAGACAAAAGAGAACGGAGTAATAGACAAAAAATGTGAGAAGAAATGAAAACACCATCATAAGGGCTATATAGAAGATTCGTTTCATAAAAAAGTTGGTTACTCGCATAGTCTACCATATATTCGAGAGGAAATCAATCTCGATTTTCCACTCAAATTCTATATTCCATCCTTTCTTTAGATTCTATTTTACTCCATAATTGGCCTGAAAGATAATTCCCTACCCTACTATTTTACAGGGAATAACCGCATCTTCATCGAATCGATAGAGGGCACAGAGACGGTGGTATCCATCCGCGACGATCACACGAGAAGACTTCTGATCCCGAACCAAGAGTAGTGGAGAGAGAGAAAAACCCTTTTCGATTTTCTTCTGATCCTTGCGGACATGAGAGTTACTGATTCCTAGAAGGCTCAGACCCGAAGCTCGGAAGATATCCTTCGCCTTAAAGTGGGTGATAGCAACCTTTTCGAGAGCGGAAACATATCAGTGTGCTATATCTTTACTAAAGAGCAATTCTAAATAATTTTCTGCAGCTGGATAATCATGCGCTTCGGGAAGATCAAGCCAAGTGATTTTTATTGCTTTCTGCATACCTTTTTAAATAATATGAGCATATCATATGAAAGTGGGAAAGCATTACAAGGGAAATAAAAAAACTTCTTCCATCTCTGAAAGAAGTTTCATATATTTGTGGTGGCGACTGGTCGAGGAAGTCAGAACCGCATTACAATGATCAGATACCCTGCCATTCATACCAAAGATTGTATAATTGTACCCTGAGAGTTCTCACTATCTAAATATCGACTTTTAGAGAAAAATTATATAATGACTCTAATAGTCCTATAATTAAATCTCAGATGAAACCTTCATATTATTGATCATCTTGATTCCGAGGTAAAACAAAACACGAAAAACAAATACCAGCAATATTAGAAAATGCTGAATCTATACATTTTAATATGCGAGTAAAGTTAAAGCAATATCTGAAAGGCAATACGGGTGTTCATAGATTCATTTCTTCCTGCTCAGATGAGGAAATAAATTATTTTCTTGATTGTATTTTTAATACAGGACGTATAAAAATTGAAAAAAATAATATATCATTTCTCTGCCTTAAGGCATTTTTTATATATATTGAGAGTCTCTGAAAATTTACGTGGTCTCAATTTCTTATATCTGGTGATGAAGATCTATTCTTCAAAACACTATACAAGATAAATCCCTTACTCAAACAATCATATTTCACAAGAATAATATATAATAAGAATGGTTAAAAGATTATATAAATGTACCCCGAGGGTTCTCACTATATAAGACAGATTAAGAGTGTGCAGGGTTTCAAATTTGAGATAGTACGCTATAACTATCTTTCAAAGATGTTGAAGCCCCAAAGAGTGCATTAGATAACTTCTGCCTTCCTCTTCATTCATCAGCCAATGAATCCTTATGAAGTTTTTGAGCAAGAAGTTCTAAGAATTGAGCAAGTTTCCAATAGTTTAATTTTCAAATTCTTTCACCCAAAATAGCATTGGGAATACCTTGAATATCTGTTGTATGTTTTGGATTAAGAGAAGCTTTCAGAAATGGTTTACAAATTTCCCAAGCAGTCATGATATGGATAGATGCTTCTTGGAGATTCTGAGATACTTTGAGAGTAATGGTATTTAGTTTGAATGGATCTTCTAATTCAGAATGTCTTTTGGATTCATTATTGAGAGCTTCACTCATTCTAGAAAGCACTGCTGCAAGAGCATCATAATAGAGATCCCCTACTATTTCTGCTAATTCCTCCTGACTCATATCTGATCATTCAACTCAGGCTGTTTTTATATATTTTTTTGCTTCTTCATCAAGAAAAAAATATCTATTTATTGCCTCCTCATAACTAATTCATTCCCAATCAGCAGCGGAATGAATCATGGAATCCAAATATAAATTAATATCAGGATATTGTGTCCTAAGTACAGTTATATCTATTGGCTCATGGTGTCATTCATCAATTCTGATATAATCCAAGATATAGCCCCTCATAAATGTAGCCTTATCTTTCATTGCCATCTTGTTGGATTCATCAACTCTTGTTTGTCTATCAGATTTATCCTTTTCTCATTTTAGATACATATCATATAACTCTTCAGGAGTGTATTGTTTCATTG
>JAYVJC010000002.1:0-6032 GCA_043769645.1 Candidatus Altimarinota bacterium | reverse complement strand
TCGAAACAAACTCAGGCTATGGCTACTGCAGCAACTCCACCTGCTGCAGTAGCTCCTCCAACATCTGCTCCAACCACTGGCGCTGGTACAACTACCAATACTCAGACTGGGCAGGTCTTTCAGAATGCCACGAATTGACCGTATACACAAGCAAATGCGACTGCAGCGAACAATCTTGCGTCGAATCCTACGTATAAAGCTCCAGCGACAAACAATCCACTCGGTGCGCCTATTGTTTCTCCTACTCTTACACTGAATCAGCAAAGACTTGCGACGAATCAGGCGAATAGGAAGAAACTCTGAGCGCCTACTGCGACTGATAACTATAATAGTGGACTCAATGCAGTTGCCGATCTTGGAAATAAGATATCGGAAGAAAATAATAAACAAGCAATTGATTCTCAGAAAAAGTTTGGTCAAGATTCACGAGAAAAGATTGACTATCTCAATACTCAGAATGGCATAAACAATCAGATTTCGGATCTTAGCTATCAGGAATGACACATACAAGCTCAGAACAATGTCGATAAGCTGAAACAGTCTGCTGCATACCTTGCATGAGGTATTGGACAAGCCTCGAGTTCTGTATGACTTGCAGGACAGAGTAAGGATATCACAGATGCAACCACATATCTGGATAATCTTTGAATCAAGCATAATCTTCAGAATTCCTATAATGCCAATAGTCTAGCGTATCAGGTAAAGGATATCAAAAAAGATATAGATATGAATGTATCTCAATCTGTACAAGATATGCTTGTCCAAGTTAACAAACTCGAATCATCATGACAGCTTGATACTATAGAGAAGGTGATGAATGCTAGAAAAGAGGCACTTGGAAATCTTCAGGCGATGAAGACTAAGATAGAGCAGGAAAAAATACCTCTTCTAAGAGAGCTGATGAATCAGGATATAGTAAACCATACTGTCGATGATGCTTTTACCTCAAAGTTTAGTACTGATGGTACTTTGTATAATAAATTCTGACAGCCTCTTAAAGATGCAAATGGACAACCACTCAGAGTGAAGAATTGGACTGGGAAACTCATGTCTGATAGCCCTGTGACACTCAATGATGGCTCAAAAGCATATGTATATCAGAATCCAGATGGAAGCCTTCGAACTGAAAAGATAATGGGTACAAATTCAGTCAGTGCCAGTCCAGGGGCTCTCAACTACTACATTCAAGGACTCAAAAACTGAACTCTCAAAGATGACGATATAGTACATCTCTCTCCACAAGATCAAGCGACTGTTCGGTCATCAGTGTATCAACCAAATTGAGTGTATACTGGCTTCAGTGATCTCACAGGAACTCTTGTACGCAACAATCCTACGAATATCGGACAGGATTCAAACAATCCGTGAAATATCATGGCAGATACCGATGCACAGAAGGTATACGCTCAATCTCTCGGTGCTGTAGGGTTCTATAAGTCTTCAAATGGGCGTACTTATGGTGTCTTCCCAGATATGAACACTGGAAACTTTGCTATGATGAAGGATCTTACCAAAAAACTTTCTTGAGGAAGCTCATGGGTAACTCCTACAACTACTCTCGGACAGTTTGCAACTGGATGGACTTCATGACCAAATGCACCGATCAATCAAAATTCTGTGAATAACTACGTAAGTCTCACAGGATTCCCAGCAAATACACCAATCTCTCAGATTCCTATGGAAAAACTGGCAGAGGCTATTGCGAAGAATGAGGGTGTCGACCCTACAAAGAGTGCGACGATTGCGGGGATATCTGGAGGAACAACTTCTCAGACAGCTGATATGACACCTTCTTATAAGGATTATATGAACAATGGTTCACTTCCTACTGGTCTCAAAGCAGGAACTCCAAAGGCAAATGAATTCCTTGCTGGATATACAAAGTGGAGACAGACTACCAATCCAATCCCAAAGGATGTACAAGCCCGAGTCGATAACTATGCTGATGACTATACTAAGAACACGAATGTACAATCTGCCTTCAAATTTGCTCCTCTTATGAGAACATATGCTAATGTTGACGTAAAATCTCTATCATCTTCTCAGAGACAAGGTATCATCTCAGACTATGCTAAGGCTCTTGATCCAGATTCAGTTGTTCGAGAAGGTGAATATGCTACAGTGGCAAAATACTCATCAAGCTGGGGTGAAAAAACCCTTTCTGAAGTCAAACAATTCCTCGCAGGCGATGGAACACTCTCTGATGATGCAGCAAAGAAAGTAGTCGACGCAATCACCTCTCGTGGTAAAAACTATATGGATCAAGAAAAAGCGATTCGAGATCAGTACACAAAAAAAATCAATAAGGCTACTGGATATAATGATTGAGAAGCTCAGCTTGTCACTCCTGAATATGAAAATGCGATGAGCCAACCATGATCAAGCAATGTAGCACCAACTGGATGAGCGAATTGAGGGACACCACAATACACAAAAGAAAGCAATCCGCTATGACTTAATCTATAAATATGTCTACACTTACAAATACATATATGCCCATTACTATGATACCTGCTCAGCAATGAGCGGGTGATCAGATGTCTGGGATGTGAACCACTCAAGACCAGTGAATAAAAGCACCAGTTCCTTCCGCTCCTGAAGATCCTACACAAGGATTTCTTTATAAAGCATGATCAGTTATAGAATCTGGTGTGAATGGAGTCTCTCATAGGCTTCAAGAGTGATCACAACAAATTGCACAAGCACTGCAACCTTGAATGGAGAATGCTCAGAATTTTGTGTGATATCGTGCTCTTGGAAAAAAAGTGAAAGAAAAATATCCGTGAGCTTATGATCATATTGATGATGCACTCCTCGGAAAGAAAACTCTCGAAAAGTATCCAGAGTATCAGCAATATGTAACGGATCAAAACAATACACCTTTTATGGATCATCCTGTCGCAAGTACCGTGTGACTTATTGGAAAGAATATGATTGGCGGACTTCAAACCATTGAATGATGAGTGTGAGAAACTGCAAAGGCGACAGATATGCCAGATTCATGAACCGCTCTCACTCAGTTCTGAAAGTGAGCTATGGACACCGCATTGTGATCATTTCAGACAGCAACCAATGTCATGCCACAGTGACAATGACTTAAAGTGTTGGTAAATCCTACAGTAAATACACTCATGGCAAGTGATACTGCACAAAATGTCATGAATCCCGTCTTGAATACATTTTGAACGTGAATCAAAAACGTGCAAGAATGACTATGATTGGACTCGAATAGTGTAGCGAGCCAAAATATACAGGATATGGGGAAAACATGACTCATGTTGTGAGCTATGCACCTATGACAGAAGGGTTTGTGAAAAGCATACGACTATACTGCGGATACGATAGGATGATTGTGAAAGACAAGAACAGTTGATCCAAATAGTATCGACAGTATCCCAGATATACCAGTAAAAGAATATGTAGATCCAAATAGCATAGATAGTTTTACTGATCCGACAGCACCTACTCCAAAAGAAAAATTATGAAGTCCTGTATCTTCATTCTTGGAATCTCGTCTTGAAAAAACCAATCGTCTTGACCCAGCAAAATATCCAGAGTTTGAGAAAATGACAGGACAGACAGTATGATCTTTTCTCAAAGACACAGGAAACCTCTGAACAGCAGAACAGAATATACCAAATCTCTACAAGTCTTTCGAGGAGTCAAAAGCACAAGCAGATGCAGGACTCAGTGCCATAGACTGACAATATAAGCTACCACGACAAGGGGAAGAGATGATTCGCACACTGAAAGATCGTTATGAATTCAACGATGAATGACTGGCAAAGGTTCGATATCTCGAAGATGCAAATAAAAATGGCGGACTCACTCTATCTCAGACAAACGATCTCAAAAGAATGTATGAATGAGAAGTAAAGCTCAACTATCTCAAAGAAAATAATGCGAGTGCAGTTTCCAAGGCAAACGACATAGATAGTGCTGTGAGAAACTGGCAATTCGATATTGCGGACAAGAATGGATTCACAAATCTTCGTGATATAAATAGGCAGACACAGGCTTATAAGTTCTTGATGGATAATCTTGATCATAAATTGCAGAAAATAAAAGGAAATAATGCTGTTACACTCACTGACTGGCTTATGATACCGTGAGCATTATCAAATCCGATGGTTGCATGAGCCTTAGTGTGAAAAAAAATAGTATGATCAGGAACTTTTCAATCGTGAATACAAAAATGACTCTGAAAAATAGCATGAGTAAAGCCAAAACCAAAAAAAGTTGCAGATACTGAAAATATACGTAAAATCCAAGAAATTAAACGTAAAATTACTCCAAATGATAATTGAATTCCTCGCCTGACTAGTCCTCGGATGAATTCTCGTAATGTGGTGGGGTCAATAACACCAGACTTCACTCTTCCGACATGAGAGAAATGAGCACAAGTGCTCAGATCTCCAAGTTATAAAAGTGATATCACTGAAAAATCAAAGATTCGTGACCCAAGAAACCCTCTCTGACCTCCTATAAAAAAGTAACATGGATCATATCAAAATTCTTTCAATTTCAGCATCTATCACACTCATAATATCTTGAATATGAGTGTGATATTATTTTGGTATCGTGATGCCAGAAAATCAGAGAGCGCAAATTGAAATGAAACAACAGGAGCTGGCAATGAAACAAGCTCAAATCGATAAAGATGCAAAAGAGGCTGAAGAAAAGAAGAAGGCAGATGAAGAAAAAGTCAAAGCGGATTCTGAGAATGCAAAAAATCAAGCACAACAGATGGATGATGATAAAAAGAAGAAACAAGAAAGTGAATTACAACAGAATGTATCCACATGCTCCTATAAATCAAAAGACTACTTAGATGAGCAGAAAAAGGAATCTAATTCATATTGATTTAATCAAATAATATCCCAAAGAAATCATTATAATAACCAACAAAGGAAATGTTTTGTTTTAGTAACTGTAATGGGTGTTTCTAATTGAACATTCTCGATATCACTTCTTGATTTATATGAGAACAAAGGAATAGGATCATTCATAGCATGAGATTGAGATAAAGACTACTTATATTGTGAGGTATGAAACTATAAATGTATCAATAGAAATGATTTTGATAAAAAAATCACACCTTATATGGAAAACTAATCCCTAACCCCTTTATCCTATGCGTTCTCTCATCACCAAGGCAATCGCCTTCATACTTCTCTCTATCATCTATGTTGGGGGCTGTACAAGATAGGTGACCTAATATCAAAGAAACCTGATGAAAAATCACAAAAGATAACCCTCTCTGACCACCATTAACAGCTCGCTGAGAGAGAAATATCACATCTACAGCAGAAAATCTGCTTACCAGTATAGATAAACGACAAGCACTTTCGAGTATCTCCAAGAGTGAGTGACTTATTAGTCAGAAAAGAGCACAAGAGGTAATAAATATGGCTAAAGAAGAATGAAAATGAGAACATGGTACTATTTGGACGTGAGTGAAGTGAGGTGACGCTGAAAATCTTCTTATGGTAAAGAAAGAATGAGAAGTACAGGGTGCATATACTTATAAATGAGAACCAGTAGACCTGATTTGGGGAAAATATGATACCAATAAAGATTCATGATATTGACTATCAAAGATTGTAGATAAACATCCAGAGATACTCGGTAAAATACAGAAAATGCTTGATACGCTTCCTGAAAAAAGTAAATCATTAAATAGAGTAGTACTTGAGGATAGTACTTGAAAGCTAATAATATCCCTTCAATGGAAAACAAGCAGTAAACATTGGATATTAACAGCATTTGATAAATAACGTAAAATCCCCTCTTTCGAGGGGATCTCACAATCTGGAGAAACCATATAGGCTTATGCAAAAGTATAGGCTTAGCATAATTTGATTCTCCGGGCTTGCATTCATTATATACTATATATCTTTGAAATCAAATTAAAACCCCCATCACTGGGGGTCTTTTTTAAAATAGAGTATTTTTACTTTCTTTGAGTTTTTCAATTACTTTATTAGCTCTATATCCTGCTAGAAAGTACATATTTGTGATCTGCCATTCTG
>JAYVJC010000001.1:0-6190 GCA_043769645.1 Candidatus Altimarinota bacterium | reverse complement strand
TACGGATAAATGGATAGTCATCTGTCGTAATATGAACATCGGAGAGTCCATTGACAACGACTTCTTGTAAGAATTGTAAGAATTTAGCAATTACTGGGCTTGGAGCATCCATAGAAGAAAACTGAGAAAATAAAAAAGTATTGAAGTAACTTTTTGATAATAGTAATATTAGAAGGTATATCAAATTATTATCAGAAAGATTTGCGTCAGCAGATCCTGTTTAAGAAATCTTTATCCATCTGATTCGGTGTTAGTATTTCGTTTCGTTTTTTCAAGATAGTCATCGAGCATTTTCTTATCCTTTACGAATTCTTCGAGCGTACTGAGGCTAATCTGCCCTGTGGCATGGAGGTCATTCAGAGACTGTTGCATCAGGATCATCCCTTCATGCTTTCCGGTCTCGATCGAAGAGTAAAGATGGGTGATGTTCCCGTCCATGATGATATTACGGGTCGCTTCGCCATTGATAAATATCTCTCTTGCAACAACGCTCGTCTTCCCATCGATACTCGGAAGTATGATCTGGCCGACTACTGCGACGAGGGTCATAGCGAGCTGGACTCGAACTTGGGACTGCATGGCAGCAGGGAAGGCATAGATAAGTCGATCAAATGTCTGGACGACATCATTGGTATGAAGGGTCGAGAGGACAAGATGCCCTGTCTCCGCAAGTGTTAATACCGCTGAAATGGTATCGATATCTCGCATCTCTCCCACCATAAGAATATCTGGATCTTCTCGCATCGCATCTCGAATCGCTTGATCAAACGTCGATACATGCTTCCCGACCTGTTTCTGATGGATGAGACTCTTCTCATTTTTCATGAGGTACTCGATCGGATCTTCGACCGTGATGATATGCTTATGGAAGTGCTTGTTCAGGTAGTCGATCATGGCGACGAGGGTCGTGGTCTTACCACTTCCTGTTCCTCCGGTGATAAGAATCAGGCCTCGATCTTTCTGGAGAAGATCGAGCATCACTCCTTTGAGACCGATACCTTCTACCGTTGGGATTTTTTTTCGAATCGTTCGCATGGCGATTGCGATACCTTCCTCGTTCCGAGAGACATTGATACGAAATCTCGTTCCGGCATTTTCATAGATAAAATTTTTCCCTGTCTGGAGGTTGATGATTTCATCCGTATTGATATCTGGTTTCATGAAAAGGATGAGACTGATAAGCTCATCGAAAGAAATACGACCAAAAGAACTCACCGGTGTAACTTCTCGATCTGGGGTACGTATAAAAGGGAAGTCTCCACTTGTAATATGCACATCCGAAAGACCATTCGATATGACCTCATCGATAAACTGGAGGAATTTGACTACAAGTGGGCTCTTGCTATCCATATGATTTTCTTTTTTATAGAAGTATCCTATCACGATTTTCTCTTTTTCGCAACTTCTCGAGGACCAATATTGACCTCAATTCTAGAAAATGCTCATTTCGAGTAAAAGTTTGTCATAAGTTGATACTTTTGTATACTCTTACGAACCGAGAATATTGATTATTTTTCCTAGAAAATGCAGTGGTCCTGACTCTCATCGAATCTCTGGAAGTATTTTTTGATCCAGTTCACCAATCGGCGCAATACGATTCCGATTCTTTCGATTTACTACCTCACTCTGCCTAATGCCGAGGCGAGAGACCTTGGACTCTATACCGGTATCGGGTACTTTGCGGCATTGATCATGCAGATACCATCTGGGTATATCGCCGATCACTGGTGACAAAAAAACACCCTCATTCTCGCTAAGATATTTCTTATAGCATCATCGATCCTCTATGTCCTCGCTGATAATTTTTGGGTATTTACCCTGGGTGGCATCTGTATGTCACTCGGAGCCAATGCGTTTTCAAGTGGAACGACCTCGTCATTTCTGAAGGGAACCCTCGAAAAACTCGGTCGCGGGAGTGAATACCGAGTCGTCGCCTCAAAAATATCTGGCAATGTTTCGCTCCCTTCTATTGCCCTCATCGTTGGGTTACCATTTCTGACCAATATCAGTATACGAATTCCTCTGTATGTGGGTATCGGGGTTGATATTCTGGGGCTTCTGGTTGCCCTTTCTCTCTTTCCCATCCATACGAAGATCGAAAAACACGAGAAAAAGAGGCTCTTGCCTATTTTTCGAGAACTTCGTCACTCTGGATTTTTCTCTTATGCCATCTTCTCCGGGGTCATCGGTGGATTTCTCTTTGCTGATAGCGTCTATCGCTCACCTTACCTCGTGGAACTCGGCTACCCGATCGCCTTTATCGGACTCGTGATGGGGGGATCTCGACTCGTCTGGTGGATTGTCGGGCGATCTATCAAGACGATAGAAAGGTATATTTCCTTTCGACTCTTTATCCTGACCGAAGTATTCCTCTTCCCACTCTACTATATCGGGGTAGGTTATATCTCGAATCCCTGGGCGCTCGGTATCCTCTTTTCTCTCATGATCGGATGGTTCTGGGGGCGCAATGAGGTGTATACCGATGTCCTGATCAACCATATTCCAGATCCTCTGTACCGAGCGACGGCGCTTTCGATGAAAGCTCAGATTGATAATATCGTCCAAGTGATTACTTCATTTAGCATAGCGGGAGTAATGGGAATATCCTACGCTCTCGGTTTCCAAGTACTCGGGATCGCGATGTTTCTCTTGCTCGGTGGTATCTACCTCTTCGGAGTTCGAAGTTCTCTGGGTTCATCCTGAATTCAAAAATCCCCTCAAGAACAAGACGCTTCTCACAAACCACTAACCAGTTCACCCCCCCTAATCTGCTCACCAGCCAACTAGCTAACCTTCACACTATGCACTTCGCTATCGGTACGACCAATATACCAAAATCTGAAGCCTTCGAATATGCACTTTCCGTATGTCCCTATACGAAGTGACGCTCGACCTCTTCGAAACACCGAGTTCCATCCGGAGTTCCCGATATGCCGACAACGCTTGAGGAGCTCAGAACTGGAGCAAAGAATCGTGCGGTCTCTACTCGACAAGAATTACCAAACGCCGACTACTTCGTCGGGATGGAAGGAGGAGTATATCAGGATAGGGTAGGGGATGAATACTGGTATGTAGGAGTCGTATACATCGAGCGTCGGGATGGAAAATGAGTTTGGTGATACTCGGCGCACCTCAGAGTTCCGGACCGAGTCGTAGAACTCCTCTTCGATGGGCGTCACCTCGACCTTGAGGAAGTCATGTACGAACTCACTGGTATCGAAAGCGTCGGGGACAAAGAGGGGAGTGGGGCGGTATGGAGTGATGGATTTATCACCCGGAAGGATAAATTCATCCACGCTTCTAACGCCGCCCTCGTTCCACATTTTAGCTCTTTTTACTCCTAATGATCACATCTTATATCATCTGTGGAAGAAACGGTTCGTGAAAAGGGACTCTGAGCGAGTACCTAACGAAGGAGTTGAATGCTCCAGTTTTCCGACTTTCCGGTATCCCTCGCCGTATTCTGGAAGACTTCCGTATTCCAGAGACTCGGGAAAATTTCTCGAAGATGAGTTCGCTGATCCGAGAGGTATTCGGAGAAGATGCCTTCGTTCGAGCTGTGGACAAATTCCTCGATGGGTTCGAGGGGAGTACTATCATCTTTGACGGACCGAGAAAAGTGAATCTCATACGAAAGATAGAGGAGCGAACAGAGGCGAAGATTATTTTCATAGATGCTATTCCTGAAATACGGTATGAGGGAATAATTGAGCGATCAGAAAAACAAAACGAATCAACCCTCTCCTACGAACAATTCCTCGAACAAGAGAACCTAAAAACAGAAGGAGAAATGGAGGAAATTCGAGCTCTTGCTGATATAGTAGTCGAGAATAATGGGGAGAGGGAAGAATTTTTCTGAAAAATCGATATACTACTTATTCATAATAATAGCCAATAACTCCAATGTGGATTCTCTTTGCCCTGACATCTGCGATAATACTCACAAGTCGAAAAATACAGGAGAAAAAACTCATCTCCAGTATCGGTTGAGTCATGGGATGGATGATTCGTGTAGGATCAGTCTGTATTGCACTTTCTCTCTGGCTAATCTTTTCGAGAAGTATCGACGGGATATCCTCCCCGGCCCTCTGGTGGGTACTACTCTATTGTGTCTTTGCCTATCCACTTCTCATTGTCCTCTACTATAAAGCGATGGAAGCTCTTCCATTCTCACTTTTCGGCATGATGGCTCCTATCGTTCCGGTGACTTCACTTCTTGGAAGTTGGATTATATTTGGGCACGTGCCATCGCTTGCAGGTTTTATAGGAATCGGTGCTATTAGTATTGCGATTGTGGTCCTTTTCTGGAAACATGAACATCTAGAAATACGAGTCACTTCACTTATTTGTGCAATCCTCTCATACATAATTATGTGATTCGGAAGTATCTTGGACAAGATAGCGATGACACATGTTTCTTCTTATCTCTATACTTTTCTCAACCAGTCTATAGCACTTCTTTCATTATTTTGCTTTAGTTTTCTCTATTTTCAATGACCACACTTGGATTTTTATAAAAAAAATTTTAAGATGCTTACTACTATTGGGATCACACAAGGGATTGGTTACCTACTTATTATGTCTGCGATTGCCGTTGCACCTAATCCCTGATACGTTGTAGCCCTCTCAAATAGTCATGCCATCATAGCAGCACTCTACTGAACATTCGTACTCTGAGAAAAAATCACTCCGAAAAAAATATTTGTATTTCTTTGTATGGTGGTCGCATTGATTTCTTTTGCATTTGCATAGTATATACTCCTCAATATAACCAATTTATGAAAACTACACCAAAACACCAGCTCATTATTATCGACGGAGGCAATAGCTACAATTCGGATCAAGAAGCTCTCGATTGGCTCAAGTCATGCGACTGGGATCTCATGGAGCGACGTCCAAGCTGGAAAAAATGGCTTGCCGATGGACTCTCTGAATCGTTTGAGACCATACGTCCCAGCATGCCAAATGATATGAATGCCAAATATGAAGAATGGAAAGTCTGGTTCGAGAAATATTTTCGATATCTGAATACACAGAAACTCATCCTTATCGGACACTCTCTCGGAGGTATTTTTCTCGCAAAATACCTATCTGAGAATACGTTTCCTAGAAAAATAGATGGCCTCCATCTGATAGCTCCAGTTTTTGATAATAGTGGACTCAGTGAGGAATCGACAGCGAGTTTTACCTTCGATCCAAATAATTTATGCCATATAGTTCTTCAAGTAGGAAAGATTCATTTCTGGCACTCGGAGGATGATACCATCGTCCCGTTTCGCCATAGTGAGAAGTACCATCACCTCCTTCCACCTTCTATCTTTCACCGATTTGAAAACCGAGGTCACTTTATCGACCAATCTCACTTCGTTGAACTCTTTCTTGAGATTCTGAAGGAAGTAAACTAGTTTTATGTTACAATACTCAGTCTAGACTCATGTATTATATCGATAAGAGATTTTTTTAGTAATCCGATACACCATAAAACGAAAGATCAAATATACCAATACTCTTGTACGGAACCGAAAAAAGACTATCATAGAGAAGAATATAAAAAGTAAGCTTTACTTTCTTACCATTTTTCTTATGCGAAATCCCTTTGCGGTTCTATCTCGAGCGAATATCGAAGCCTCCATGGGACGCCTCATAGAGAGGTTTCCGATTCCTACGCTTATTGTAATTATATTTTCGATATTTCTCTTCTATTTTATCGAGAGTGAGACAAAGTCCGGGGCAGTTACCCGAGCTATCTTCACCTTCGGGATTACCTTTTTTTTCTCTACAGGTGTAGCGCTGTATGTAGAAAATAGAAAAGATAAAAAATATATCTCCCTCCTCTCACTCGTTCCTCTCATCTATGGGATAGCTATATATACCACGATCGATGTGGGTGCAGATTGGCTATTCGAATCAGTCGTTTATCTCCTCCTCCATCTCTTTGGCTTCGTCACATTCCTCTTTTTTGCTCCCTATGTTGACCGCTTCCTGAGTCATGAAGATGAAGAAATCGAGTATATAAACTTTTTTACCTCGGTATCTTGGTCGCTTCTCATGTCGATGATTGTAGGTTTGGCACTCCTAGGACTTGGATTTATCGCTATTGGCTCTATTCTTGCACTCTTCGATCTAAAGGATATCTTTCTCAAAGAAGACAAACTCTATGCGAACTGGGCGGTCATAGCACTCGCACTCA